>CAJXRJ010000784.1 GCA_913058555.1 uncultured bacterium | reverse complement strand
GAGCAAAAGAACCGCGCCCACGGAGATGCACGAATCCGCCACGTTGAAGGTCGGGAAGTGCCAATCCCAGCGCGCAAAGTAGACATCGATGAAGTCTCGAACCGGTCCGAACGAGCGCTCGGGCACGTAGCCAGCGAGGCCAGCGTGGGGCTCGAACAGCAGGTTGTCGTAAAGGTTCCCAAGGGCCCCCGCGAGGATCAGCACGAGAGCGGTCAGGTACACCCGTTGGCCCGTGGGCGTGCGCCAGATCAGGATGGCGAGGAACACGGCCGCGATACACCTGCCCCCCACAAGAATGCCCTGGGCCCCTGAGCCTTGGCCAAAGGCCGCGCCGTAGTTGAGGTTCAACATGAACCCGAGCCAGTCGCCGGCGATGGAGTACCGGGGCTGCCCATAGCCCGAGACCCCGAACCGGTTGGCGGCACCGGGGGTATCGAGCCAGGCGAAGACGGCCGACTTCGACCAAAGGTCGAGGCCGATCAGGGCCAGCACTACGGCGAAGAGCGCCAGGTGGCGGCCCATGGGAGCCTTCGGGCGCAGAGGCCCCGGGGGCAACCCCGCTGTCTGCCCCGCCGCGACGGGCGGCACGGACGTCGCCGAATCTGCGTTGGGCGAATCACCGGCGGGCTCTGGGGAGGCACTCATGGGCGGAGAGCCTATCGACGGCAACCCGAACTGCCCAAGGACCAGCCCTTGCAATCCGGGCCGCCGAGCCGCGGAATCGAGAAGTGAGCCGTCCACGCGAACGCCCAGCCGCCCCCCAGGGGGCCAAGACCGAGGCCCCGAAGACCGACGGGGACCGGGGTCCCAGGGTGGAGCCCGCCCTCGAGCTCTCGATCGCCGATTTCCTTGACGCCATGCGTGTCGAAGCAGGTCTCTCGCGCAATGCCATCGCGGCCTACCGGAGCGACCTGAAGGCCCTCGGCGCCTGGCTCACGGAGCGGGGGGTCACCGATTGGAGCGAACTGGACACCGATCATGTCTATGACTGGCTCGGCGGCCGCCGAGCCAAGGGCGCTGCGGAGTCCTCCGTGGCCCGGGGGCTCGTGGCCCTGCGCATGCTCGTGAGGTTCCTCGTCATGGAGAACCAGCTCAAAGCCGACCCCACCGCCCGGATCCAAGCCCCCAAGCTCGCGCGGCTCCTGCCGAAGACGCTCTCCCCGGAGGACGTGGAGCGCCTTCTCGCAGCCTTCCTCGTGGACGGAGCCCCTCCGAATTGGCGCGCGTCCCGGGACACGGCCCTGCTCGAGGTCCTCTACGCCGCGGGAGCCCGGATCTCGGAGGCCCTTGGCTTGACCACCAACGACCTGCCCCCCGACCTGGACGCGCTCCGCCTGCACGGCAAGGGCGACAAGATGCGGATGGTCCCCCTTGGAAGATCGGCGCGCTCGGCCCTGCGACGGTGGATCGACGGCGACCGTCGCCCCCTTGCGGCCTCGTCGCGCTCGAGCGCCGTGTTCCTCTCGAAGAGCGGACGCCCCCTGGATCGCTCTACGGCCTGGGCCCGGGTGAAGGAAGCCGCGAGGCTCGCGGGGCTCCCGGGCAACATCTCCCCCCACGACCTGCGGCACTCCTTCGCGAGCCACATGCTCGCGGGCGGCGCGGACCTGCGATCCGTGCAAGAGATGCTGGGACACGCGTCCATCCGCACGACTGAAATCTACACCCACCTCGACGAAGGGCACGTGCGCGCGATCCACCGCATGTATCACCCACGCGGGTGACGGCGCGCTTCGGCCCCGGCTACTTGCCGCCGAGGCGCTCGATCTCCACAGGCTTGAAGAGGATGGTGCTGCCGATGTGCGCCCCGATGCCAAACCGGCCGTCGAGGGTCCGATCCTTGATTCGGAGGGACTGGAGCTCCACCCCGCCCACCGTCACGCTGAGCACCTCGCCCTCTACCCGTACTTCCACGGGGATGCGCTTGGCGATAGGCACGTGATTGTCCTTCGCATCGGTCAGGGCCACGTAGTCGCCGCCATGCCCTTGCCGCTGAAAGAGGTAGATCCCCTCCTTGTGGCTGCACGCAACCAAGAACCTTGAACCGTCCCGGTCGCCGATCACGATGTCCGCCTGGGGCAGCGCTTTGAGATCGCTGGAGATGAGGAAAATCTCCGTGCGCAGGACGAAGTCACCGGTCATCGGCTCCGCGCTGAGCATCAGTGCGTCGTGCTGCCTCGGAGCTGCGGTATGCCACCCAAAGGGATGTTTGCCGAAGGCGCCCGCTTCAACGGTCCACTTGGGGTCGAGGCCAGCGAGGTTCGACGCCGCCTTCTCTGCGTCCCCGCCCGACTGCGCCATGAGCATCCGGGCCACCTCTCCTGCGGTGGCGCAGAACGCCTTGCCGGGGGGCAAGGTGATCGGGCCGTCCAAATCCGGATCCTTGGCCTGGGCCAGCTCCGCCAAGGCCTTCGCCCGGGCCGAGGGCGTGTCCCCACCCTCCGTGGGCCCAGCATCGAATTCAGCGAGAACCGTCTGGAGCTCCAAGATGCCCGTGGACAACCAAGGATCCTCCACC
This sequence comes from uncultured bacterium, assembly GCA_913058555.1. Taxonomy (GTDB): domain Bacteria; phylum Planctomycetota; class UBA1135; order UBA1135; genus Saltatorellus. The sequence continues at coordinate 859 of CAJXRJ010000784.1, read as the reverse complement.
ATGGGAGGGGCACAGCCCGCGGCTTCGAGGCCCGCCTGGGCCGCCAACATCGCCTTGCCACTCCAGCGATGGAGCCGCGGCCCGGAGTCCGGACCCGCCTGATCCAACCTCTGCCCGAGGCCCGCGGAGGCCGCACTGAGAGCCACCAGCCGCCGCGGTACGGGGGGCAGCCCCACATAGAAGTGCGTCCGGTCGTGCAGCCGCGGAATCACGGAGATCGCGGGGACCTTCGAGCCGTCCACCGCGAACGCGGGCGCGTAAATCGTGTGCTTGGGCAGGGCGGGGTCGCTGTCCCGCAGGAACTTGGGGTGCTCGGCGATCGCGATGGTCGCCCGCCCTTTTGCGTCCTCTCCGAGCGCCGTCGCCACCGCCTCGGCGATCCCAAGGGCTTGGGTCGCGTAGTGGTTGAGGCCCCGCTCCGAACGCCACAGGGAAACGATGTCAAAATGGTCCCCATGGGCATCCAGCTCGTCGTCGAGCGCAGCCGGTGAAGGGCCCACCGCAGGTCCTGGATTTCCAGCAGCCCCGGGTGCCGCGCCAGTGTGGAGGGCGGGAAGTCCCAGGAGAGAGGCGAGAACGGCGAGGGTCGGGAAGCTTTGCATGGGCACTGGGGGTCAACGCGGGTCGGCTGACCCGTACGTATAGTCTCGGGTCGCCGTGAGCTGGAGCCGAACAGAATCCACGATCGGGAGTTCCTCCCCGCGGACCATCACCGCTCGCAGGTCACCGTCACCCCTGTGACGTCCCCCTCGGAGACATCCAAGCGTGCCCTGCCAATGACCTGACCCTGGAAGCCACGGACCACCGCATTCCTGTCTCTTATACACATCTCCGAGCCCACGAGACTAGGCATGATCTC
>CAJXRJ010000783.1 GCA_913058555.1 uncultured bacterium | reverse complement strand
CGAGATCATGCCTAGTCTCGTGGGCTCGGAGATGTGTATAAGAGACAGGCTCCTGAGCGCTGTCGTCGATCGGGACTCGAAGATCGACCCCTTGGCTCCCCGGCGCGACGCTGGCTCGGTCAGGCCGACGTCCACGGTTCACATGCGCCCGGGCTGGGACATCGTCACCACCGATGGCCTGGAAGCCACGGTCAACCCGGACATGCTGATCTACCGGCCCGCGAAGGACGCCACGTGGGAGAGCCTCGCGGTGGATCTTTACGGTGACGCATCGAAGGAGAGCCTCTTGCGCCACAACAACGAGGGCATGGGCGCCCCCGGCGAGTTCATCTTCGTCCCCGCCAAAGATGACGGAGCAGAGGCGGTCGAGACCCGCGTGGTCGAGGTCCTCAAGGGCGAGACGCTTTGGCAGGTGTCCAAGCGCACCCTTGGCCGCGGGTCCCGCTGGCGCGAGCTGTTCGAAGCCAATCGCGGCGTCATCAGCGACCCGGATTACCTCGCCCCTGGCACGATCCTGACGGTACCTGCTCGGTAGCTCTGGGCCTGCGCTGCGGGTTGCTCGATTCAGCAGAACCGGCCGGGCCGGGGCGATCCACTCGCCCCGGCCCGGCCGGTTCCTTTCGCGGGCGGTCCGGCTCGGCGCAGCGCCGGCCGTAAGAGCCCACGGGTCGATTCGCCGCACGGGCCCTTCGCGGGAGCCTGGCCATGGGTGATGATCGGCTCCCATGGAGGGATGGGAGTTAGCCGTGATTGCCGCAGGCGCCGCCGGAACCGCGGCGCTCTCCGCGGTCGCGGGCCTCGGCGGCGGGCTGGTCCTGTTGGTCCTGCTGCTTCAGTTCATGGATCCCCGGGACGCGATTCCGGTGCATGGGGCGATTCAGATCGTCTCCAACGGGACCCGGGCCTTCGCGTTGAAGGGCCATGTGCAGTGGGGCGTCGTCCGGCGCCATGGATTGCTGCTCATCCCGGGGGGATGGCTCGGCCTCCAGTTGACGGCCCAGATGCCGCGTTCCCTGGGGCGCGGCCTCATCGGGATCTTCGCGCTCGTGGCGACATGGAGGCCCAGTCTCTTGGCTCCTCCGGTCCAGGGCTCCGGCGGGCGCTTTCCCCGGGCCGGGTTCCTGTGGGTCGGCGCAGCACACGGGGCCATCAACATGCCCCTGGGCGCGACGGGCCCGCTGATCGCTCCGTTCTTCCGTGCGGCGCTCGGGGATCGGCGGGAGGTCGTGGCCACATTCGCCGCCGCCCAGGTCACTGGCCACATCGTGAAGATCGGCCTTTTCGGCTGGGCGGGCTTCCAGTTTGGGCACTTTCTGCCGGTGATGGCGGTGGGAGCAGCGGGCGTTTGGGCGGGGTCCCTCGCCGGGACGCGGTTGCTCCACCGAGTCTCTGAGAGGGCCTTTGGGTGGCTCTTTCGGACCGTGGTCACCGCAGCAGCGATCCCCCTCGTGATCGGTTGGTTGCTTCCCTAGCCGAGGCTGACTTGAGAAATCTGAAAGCTTGATGTCTGGTCCACCGCACCCCGCGCGACAGCCCCATAGAAGCGCCCAAGGCGGCGCCATTCCTAGAACCCCTGAACGAGAGTCACGATGCAGTACCTCCTGATGATCTACACCGACGAAGCCGTGGACAACGCCATGGGCCCCGAAGAGATGGGCTCGCTCCTGGAGAGCTACGGGCGATTCACCGCGGAACTTGAAGCCGCCGGAGCCTTGGTCGGCGGCGAGCGGCTGCACCCGGTGGGTACGGCGACCTCGGTCCGTTCCCGGGACGGCAAGGTGACCCTGACTGACGGTCCGTTCGCGGAAACCAAAGAGCAGCTCGGCGGCTACTACATCATCGATGTGCCCGGACTAGATGAGGCTATCGCTTGGGCCAAGAAGCTCCCGAGCGTCGTTCACGGCACGATTGAAGTGCGTCCGGTTTGGGCTGCTGAGGGCGGCGAGGCAGGGTGACTTCGTCCCAACCGTCCGCCGTCCGCGCGGCATTGGTCGAAGCGCTGGACGGGCATCGACCCGGGATTCTCAGCGCGCTCATTCGCCGTGCCGGCGGGGACTTTGAGCGTGCCGAGGATGCCTTGGCGGAGGCGTGTCGCGGCGCGTTGATCGAATGGGAGCGCGCAGCGGTTCCCTCGAATCCCGCCGGTTGGATTGTCACGGCCGCAATGCGCCGGCTCGCGGATGAGACGCGCCGAGGCACGCGCCAGGGTGATGCGGTCTCCGCACTGGCGAGCGAGCGGCGCGGAGGGCCCGGGGCCCAAACAGAGGAGGGAGATATGGTGCGCGACGCGAGACTCGACTTCGGATCGGACGATGACTTATTGCGGCTGGTATTCACCTGCTGCCACCCGTCCCTCGCCCGAATCACGCGTGTGGCCCTCACCCTGAACGCGGTCTCCGGGCTCGATGCCCATGCGATCGCGCGCGCGTTCCTTGTGGACGAGGCGGCCATGTCGAAGCGCCTGACGCGGGCCAAGCAGAAGATCCGCGACGCGGGCATTGCGTTCACCGTGCCGAGGGCGAGTGACGTCCCGGAACGGCTCCAAGACGTGCTCAAGACAGTCGAGCTGATCTTTAACGAGGGCTACGCCCAAGCCCGTGGCGCAGAACTCGGTGCCCCTGGACTTGTGCGGGAAGCGCTGCATCTGGCGCATGCGCTGCGGGGGCTCCTGCCGCGGGACACGGAGGTCATGGGGCTTCTGGCGCTAATCCTGTTCACCGACGCCAGGCGGCCAGCGCGGGTCGACGCCCAAGGCCGACTGGTGCGCCTACCGGACCAGGACAGGAGCCTGTGGGATGCGACAGCGATTCGAGCGGCCCGCGGCCTCTTAGCCGAGGCGGTGAAGGCCGGCGGCGCCGGGCCGTTCGTTCTACGCGCGGCCCTGAGCGCGGAGCACTCCACGGCCTTCGCTGCAGAAGAGACGCGCTGGGACCGGATCGTTGGGCTTTACGACGCTCTCCTTGAGCAAGAGCCATCGGGTGTGCTCCGCCTCAACCGCGCCATTGCCCTGGGGGAATGGAAGGGGCCCCAGGCCATGCTCGAAGCGCTCAACGCCATCGACGGGGATGGGGCAGCTTCGTTGCACTACTTGCATGTGGCGCGCGGTGATGGCCTGGCGCGGTTGGGAGACCTCCATGGGGCGCGCCTCTCCTTCGAGCGGGGCCTAGCGCAAGCACAGAACCAAACCGAGCGCGAGCACATTGCACAGCGCCTTGCGGAGCTCGGCCGGCCCAGCGCGGACGGCGGTGGCCCGCCCTCGCCGCCCTCGCCCGCGGGGTCGTAGGAAGCAGGAGCCTCCGAATGGCGGGGAGCGGGGAGCGGGGCGATGGCGTGAGTCGGCTTCGCCGACGGACCAAGGAAGGAGGAGAAACCGGAGGGCTGGGAGCGCCGGCGCCTA
>CAJXRJ010000782.1 GCA_913058555.1 uncultured bacterium | reverse complement strand
ACCCCGGGCCCCATCGGAGCACCCCCCACACCCATGTCGAAGACGCCTATCCACGTCGCCGTCACCGGAGCCGCCGGTCAAATTGGCTATGCCCTCCTCCCCCGCATCGCCAGCGGCCAAATGTTCGGCCCGGATCAGCCGGTTGTCCTCCGGATGATCGAGATCCCCCACGAGAAAGCCCTGGCGGCCCTCGAGGGGGTCGCGATGGAACTTGAGGACTGCGCCTTCCCGCTGCTCCAGGACATGGTCCTCACCAGCGACCTCGACGAGGGATTCAAGGACGCCAACTGGGCCCTGCTCGTGGGTGCCAAGCCCCGCGGGCCCGGCATGGAACGCGGAGACCTCATCAAGGAGAACGGTCCGATCTTCGTCGGCCAAGGCAAGGCCATCAACGACCACGCGAACCCTGACTGCCGCGTCGCGGTGGTTGGCAACCCGTGCAACACCAACGCGCTGATCGCGATGCACGCGGCGAAGGATCTGCCGGACGAGCGCTTCACGGCGATGACGCGCCTCGACCAGAACCGCGCCCAAAACCAGCTGGCGCTCAAAGCCGGCGCGGCCACCGACGCCGTGTCGAACGTGCTGATCTGGGGCAACCACTCCGCCACGCAGGTTCCGGACTTCGAGAACTCGATGATCAACGGCAAGAGCGCCGCCGAAGTCATCACGGACCACGATTGGCTGAAGGGCGACTTCTTCACGACCGTGCAGAAGCGCGGCGCAGCGATCATCAAGGCCCGCGGTCTTTCGAGCGCGGCCTCCGCGGCCAATGGCCTCATCGACCACGTACGGGACCTGGTCAATGCCACGCCTGACGGCGAGTGGCGTTCGGTCTGCGTGCCCTCCGATGGAAGCTATGGCGTTCCGAAGGGATTGATTTCGTCTTTCCCGGTGAAGAGCGACGGCAAGGGCGGCTACGAGATTGTGCAAGGACTCGCCTTGAGCGACTTCCTGAAAGACAAGCTGCAGGCCAGCGTCGAGGAGCTCCAGAGCGAGCGCGACGCCGTGTCCAACCTCCTCGGTTGATCTGACCCCGGTCCCGCGACCCCGCCACCGCGCGGGGCCACGTCATCCCCCACCACCCAACATGTCCCAAGGGCCCACCACCGGCGTCACTACCGCCGAGCTCAAGCACGCTCCCCTCTCCGACGACAGCCCCAAGACCCTGAAGGTTGGCTCGCCGGGGTTCCTGATTCCATTCGCCATCGCCCTCGTGGTGATCGCCGCAGCTTGGCTCGGGCTCCAGGGCATCGTGAGGTCCACGGGCCCCTGGGCCATTCAAGCCGCGCAGAAGGGACTCGCCGCATCGGGCCTCCCCTCGGCGGACCGGGCGGCCCTCACCCTGGAGATCGAACGGCTCAACGTGGCCCTCCAAGGGGAAACGGTGAAGGTTCAATCCGCCGTCAGCGGAGTGGATGGCTTGCTGAAGGAGCCGCTGATCCCCCAGCTCCTCCTTCAAGACGTGATGGATCGTCGTCTGGATGAGTCTGGCCTCGACGAGAGCGCCCGCGCCAACGGTCGGGCGACCCTGACCAAATTCGCCAGCTACGTGGACGCAGGGATTCTCAACTACGGCCACGGAATCAAAGTTCTCGGCCCGCTCACTACAGTGGGCGACGATGGCGCGCCGCCGGAGCTTGATGACGCGGGGCTCGTCGAGCTGGTGACCCGCGCCACCAAGGAGATCGAGCTGGTCACGCCGGCGCGACTCGCCGGCGTCAAACTCAAAACGGTCAGCCGCCAAGGTCTGCTGGATGGCTACCGAACGAGGATCGATGGGATCCTCGCAAAGTAGCACGGAGACCTACGCCTGCCGGCCAGCCATGCCGTAGGCCGTCGTCTCATCGATCGTCGCGCGCTGCAACGTGCCCAGCATGGACGCCGGCCCCTCGAAGGACACGGGCATACCGTGCAGGGTGCGGCCCAAGAGGATGCGCTCGTCACGCTCCGAAAGCGATTCAACGAAGACCTCCACTTCCTTGCCGCGGTAGCGACTCAGGCGAGCCCGCTGGATTCGCTCCGATACGCGCAGGAGCCGCTGGTTGCGCTCCTTCTTGACGGCTTCGGGGATGTCGTCCTCGAGCTTTTCGTCGGCCTTCGTCTTTGGCCGCGGGTCGTACTTGAAGACGTAGTTGACGAGGAAACCCTGCTCCTCGAGGAAGCGCTCCGAGCCTTCAAAGTCCTCGTCGGTCTCCCCGGAGAAGCCCACGATCCAATCGCTGCCGAGTTCGATGTCCGGCACGATCTCGCGCAGAAGGTCGGCCCGCCGCCGGTAGAGATCCAGGGTGTACCCACGCTTCATGCGCTTCAGGACATCGTCGCTGCCCGCTTGGGCAGGAAGCGGAAGGAACTTCTCGACCTTGGAGCAGTCTCGAATGGACTCCGCGAAGGACTGGGTCACATAGCTGGGGTGGAGAGTGATCAAGCGAATGCGCTCGAGTCCCTTCACTTCCTCCAGGCGATAAAGCAAATCAGCCAAGCTTGGTCGGCCCTTACGGCCACGCATCATCGGCTCACCGGGCCCGGGGGCGGGGCTGTCCTCGCCGTAGCTATTGATGGTCTGGCCCAGAAGGGTAAGCACCTGCACCCCCTGGTCCGCGTACCACTGAGCCTCCTTCACGAGCTCGTCGATGGAGCGCGAGCGCACGCGGCCGCGGGTGGTCGGCACAATGCAGTAGGTGCAATTGAGATCGCACCCGCGCATCACCGCCAAGTAAGCGTGGCGGCCGCCGGAGAAGGTCTCGCCCTCCCGGTCCACGACAACGTCCTCGGCCATGTCCGTGGCCAGAAGACGACGCTCTTTACGGGTGAAGCGGTCCGGCGCGCCACGACGCTCGTGCAGCTCCGCGACCATCTTGGGTAGCAGGTGGAACTGACGTGTGCCCGCCACGAGATCGACGTGACCTGCGCGCTTGAAGATCTCTTCTTCCACACGCTGGGCCATGCAGCCCATCACGCCCACCACGAGGTCGGGGCGCTGCTCCTTGACCTTCTTCAGCTCACCGACCCACGACCAGGTGCGCTCCTCAGCATGGTCGCGTACGGAGCAGGTGTTGAAGAGGACCACGTCAGCCTCGTCGATCTCGGAGGTGGTCTCGTAGCCGTCGCGTTTGAAGCGGCCCTCGACGAGTTCAGAGTCGTACTTGTTCATCTGGCACCCGAAGGTGACGACGTGCAGCTTGGGGGCGCCGGAGGCCGGTGCGTCCGCGCTGGGCTTCGACTGGTGTCTGGTGGTGCTCATGGAATCGCGGAAGATGATGCCAGGAGCGCGGGACGGACGCCCCCACAAGATCCCGAGATCATGGGCTCGCCCACGGAGTTCGATGGCCACCGGGGCGCCTCCGCAAGCGGTGTCCTCCAAGGGGCGCAGGTGTCCCAAGGCCCATCCCTGTCTCTTA
>CAJXRJ010000781.1 GCA_913058555.1 uncultured bacterium | reverse complement strand
CTGCATATCGTCGGCAGCGTCAGATGTGTATAAGAGACAGGTACTAGACCGGCGGGGGGAGCCGTGTCGAGGTTGGCCGTTTCGATGGGCGCTGGGGCGCCGGTGTCTCCCGCGCTCGGTGGGGACGACGCATCCTCCCAAGGACGCAACGCAAAAATCGTGACGGCGGCAAGGACGAGGACGGCGGCGATGAACTTCTTGGCCATGATGAATCCGAGGAGTCCGTTGGACTTCCAAAGGGCGGTGTCTAGCTGGCCCCGCGAGGCGCTTCGAGCAAGGCCCAGCATGGCCACCGACCATGCGCGCCGTTCGCCGCTGTGGGCCTCGTCGAGCATGTCGCGCAGCTTCTCGTTGGCGCGGGACAGGCGCTTGCGCGCCGCTGCGGGCGAGATGCCTTGGGCTTCGGCGACTTCGACCGTCGAGAGGCCATCGAGATAGCGCATCAGCACCGCGGTGCGATACGGCTCATCGAGGGCCATCACGCAGCCTGCGAGTTCTCGCTGCATCGCGCCGCGCTCGACCAGGTCGGCGGCTGACGCGAGCTCCTCGCTCTGCGCGGCCAGGAGTTCGCGCCGGTGCCGGCGCGAGCGGCTACGCGCTGACTTGCCGATGAGGTTCTGGACGACCCTGGCGAGCCAGGCCCTTTCGGCGCTTTCCCCCTTGAGCTGAGGCGGCGCGGAGCGCGCGGCGAGCCAGGTGTCTTGCGCGACGTCGTCGGCGAGGCCTGGGTCAGAAACGAGTCGATGCGCGAGCTCGCGCACCCAGCCCATTTGGGCGAGGAGTCGCTCCTGCTGATGATTCGTCGTCGATTCGGCCATGGCTCTACCCGGAAGTCCCGGCTGGCCCGAAAGTGTGACGGAGGAATCGTGGTTCCTTTCGATCGGCCCCTCGAGTCTCAGGAGTTGCGTCAGGGCATGCCCCATCCTGAGTCTGCTGTCCAGTGGGCTGTCAGTCGTCGGCGATACGGCGTCCCGCGGAGCGGCCCGTCGTCCAGGCGGACATGCACATGTCGACCATGGCCAGCATGGCGGCGCCCATCACGGCCCACGACAGCGCCGTCTTCCACCAGGTCCCATCGAGCTTGGCGACGTAGGGCTTGAAGGGCAGCTCCTGGGCGGGGCTCGTCACGAAGATCGACGTGGCGAGGCCGGGCAAGAGGACCAAGAGCCCCACCTGGATCGCGGTGCGCCGCCAGCGTGCGCTGCTCGAGATCCCGGCGCTCTTCGTGAGCTTGACCATCGTCAGGGCGAGCAGCAGCAGGCTGATGGCGAAGGCAGCGAATAGCGCGACCTCGATGGGCCATGAGGCCGCCCAATCGGCCCCCACCCGTGGCAGCGTGAAGGTTACCGCGCGCACCGCGAACGGGAGCCAAGCAAGGGCCAGGACCACCCCGTGGGACCGAGCCCCTGGCTGGCCGATGCCGAATGCGGCGACGCCAAAGAGCGCCAGGGCGACGCCGTCGTAGGCGACGTCCATGCCCTCGATCGGGATGTCGATGGCATCGAGGACAAGGGCGGCGATGAGCGCGAGGAGGCCGAGCTGGAGGCGGCGCAGTCGGAGGTCGGGGATCGCGGGCATGGGGCGCACTCTATCGACGGCCCGGTGAATGAAACGGCGATTCTGTCGTTCGAGGGATGCACAGGTGTCCTTGGCGGAGCCGGCCACGCGGCGGCGCCCGACAGGCATGTCACGTCCCGTCCGCGTTTTCAGCTGGCGAGAACCTCGTCGAGGCTCGCAGATGTGTATAAGAGACAGCGCCTAGTCCGAGACTTCGATCCACGAGAACCGCCTCGATGCCGAGGCGCTGGGCGCCGACGATGTCGTTCTGAAGAGAGTCCCCGACGTGCAGGCACTCCGCCGGCGAGACCCCGAGCCCCTCGAGTGCGGCCTCGAAGATGCGGCGGTCAGGCTTCTCTGAGCCCACAACGGCGCTCGAGAGGATCGCATCGAAAGGACCGAGCCTGAGGTTCCCCAGCAGCTCCTCCAGGGAATCGCTCCAGTTGGACACCACGGCCACGGCCAGGCCGAGTCCCCTCGCGCGTTCGATCAAGGCGCGGGTCCCCGGGAATACTCGGAAGGTCTGGGCGTCGGTGAATCGGGCGAAGAGCTCTGCCTGTACCTTGGCGAGGCGCTCCCTCCGCGCGCCCAGCTGCCCCACGAACACATCCTCGATGAACGCCTCGAACCACGGACGCGAGTACCGGAACGCGCTCCCACTCCCCATGGCCCCTATCTCCATGGGCAGGCGGCCGTGAGCGATCCCCATGCACTCGGTCATGCGCTCAGGCGAGACCTCGATCCCCGCTTGGGTGGCCGCGTCCGCGTAGATCGCGCCGCGGGACCGTTTCTCAACGGCGAGGGTGCCGCAGAAGTCCAGGAGAAGGGCTCGGCGCTTCGGCATGGCTGTTGGGGGCATCATGTGTGGGGATTGCTGGGCGTAGTGGCCCTCAGCGCCTGCGCAGCGCCCAAGATCGAGGACCCACGGACCGCCCGGGCGGAGGCGATGTCCCGGGTGCAGTCATGGGACGAAGCGACGTCGCTGTGGAACGAAATCTACATTGCTTCGGGGGCGACAGACGTCGAAGCTGGCCTCGAGAGCGCCCGGGCGATGCTCCAGGCGGACCTGTTTGACGGTGCCCGCGCAAGGCTCGTGGCCCTCAGTAGCCTGGCGCCGCAGCGCGGTGAGATCTTCCGGCTCCTCGGCGAGGCCCATGAGGGCCTCGGGGACACCGGAGCGGCGCGGTCGAATTACGGCATCGCCGTGACGCTCGATTCGAAGGACGCGACGGCCTTCCGCCAGCTCGGGGCCCTCGAGTGCTCGGCGGGTGCGCATGACACCGGCCTCGACTCCCTGCGCACTAGCCTCAAGCTCGATCCCGAGAACCCCGAGACCCGGCTCGTCTTTGGGCTGTGCGCAGCCGAAGCGGGCGCCCTGGATGAAGCGGCTCCGATCCTGAACAAGGCCCTCAAGGGACCGAGGGCCACGGACGGCGAGCGGCTCCGTGCGGCCCGTGCCCTTGGGCCCGACAAGCGCGTGATCCCGTGGCTCGAGCCCGTGGTCCGTCGCCACCCCCAGAACACCGAGGCCCAGCGACGCTTGGGGGAGGGCTACGCCCTGGCGGGACGCTTGGACTCGGCCCTGGACGCCCTGACTGCTGCGGCCCAATCAGACCCCGGGGATGCCCTGGCTCTGGCGTCCTTGGCCCGCGCCTACATCATGCGCGGCGAACCCGGGCAGGCCCGTGCGGTGATCGATCACGCCCGGGCCCTCGACCTGACGGCGTTTGAGAAGTCGCTCTTCAAGGAGGTCGAAGATGCCCTTGCGGCTTCGCTCGGTTCCGAGGGTGGCCCCACGGACGCGGTCCCCCCGGGGGACAGCTAGGGGGTACGGGGCGAACGGGGCC
>CAJXRJ010000780.1 GCA_913058555.1 uncultured bacterium | reverse complement strand
AAGGTGAGGGGCTCGTAGGGTGCGCCGACGTGGCGGCATTCGGGGGGAAACGAGTTCCCCAATTCGATGTCCAATCCGCCTGGGGGCCGCGACCGCGTCGCTTACGGAACCTAAGCCCGTGGGGATCGGGGAGCGGGACAGCCCAGGATCCTCTTCCCTGCGGAGAGCTCCAGGTCCGTGGGCACAGGCGCCTCGGAGACGGAATACTCCACCTCCGTGAATCGAATTCTGAGGTCCGCACCCTCCCAGTACGTGCGCCGGCTGGTTCGATGATGGCGCCCGCCCGCTTCGGACCCGATCCATGCCATGAATTCAACCGCCCCAGGTCGAAGCCACCTCCATCGGTTCGTTCGGGTCGCCGCGCTGCCGGCCAGCGACTTTGTGGTCCTCTCCGGGCTTCGGCCACGGCTCCGGGATCGGCGGTCCCGGTGGCGACGGCCTGCGGCAGCTCGGCCTCGTATCGGGCAACTTGACGGTCGGCAACCCGCTCCGGATCTCGGTCCACGGGCCCATCCCCGCCGGGGCACCGTTGGCCGTCCCGATCGAGATGTTCGATCCCCCAACGCCGGACGACTACGTCCATTTCTTGCACCAAGGCGTCGTGCTCACTAGCGGGGCATGCCTGGTCAAGGAGCCCCAGCACACCGTCGTGCTGTACCCGCCCCCATAGCGAAGTACGAACCGCATACGACACTTCCACCCGATCATCCCAAACCCCGAGAGCTCGCCGTGTTCCCCACCCCAAAAGCGCTTCTCCCGATCCTGGTCGCCGCCCTTGGCAGCCATGCACCTGGACAGTCCCCGTTCACCCACTCCGTTGAAGTCACCGACACGCTTGGGGGCTGGCACGATGTGGCCCCCGCCGACCTCAACCAAGACGGAGTTAGCGACCTGATGGTCGCAACCGGCTACGGTCCCGGGCTCAAGGTCTTCCTGAGCAAGGGGGGCGGGTACTTCGAGCGGTCGTTCCGCATCGCAACCGAGATCCCATCGATCGATCGGATCGAGACCGCCGACCTCAACGGGGACACAAACCCCGACTTCCTTGCGGCCAGCACGGACGGCTCGACCTGGTCCCTCTGGACGGGACTTGGAGACGCGACGGGCCGCCATCCAATCGTGGAGGAGGTCCTCACGGGCCTTGGCGAAGTTCTGAGCCTTGAAACCGCCGACATGGACGGGGACGGGGACGCGGACTTTGTGGTTGCGGCGGCCGGTACGCCCTCCACGGTCGCTTGGTACGAAGTCACGCCGGTCGGTCTCAACACCGCACCGAACGCCCTGGTGGCCATCCGCGTGTCCCGCAGTGGCGCCCTCGATATCGATGGCGACGGCACGCTCGATTTCTACTACGTGTCGGATAGCGGGCATGAGCCGGTGATCCTCCCGGGGCTTGGGGGCGGCGCCTACGGCGCGGCCGTGCGCCCGTTCCAATCGGCACCGATCGACGAGCGCTTTGCCGTTGGCGACATCGACAGCGACGGATCGGCGGACTTCGTCGGCGCCGACGGGCCGGACGTCGCGGCCTACTATGGGACGGGTGCGTTCGCGTTCAGTGCGCCGGTTCCTTTGGGCACCGCCGCGCTCCCCAACGGCCGCGACTTGCGGCTAGTGGATCTCGATGCGGACGGCGATCTCGACATCTACCTCGGCGAGGGATTACCTGGGATCGCATCGAGGGGATACACATTCGAGAACGTGGCTGGGGCGTTCACCGCCGGCCAGCCGGCGTTCTCTACTTCATGGCCGTTGACGCTCTTCGCTGATATCAGCAATGACGGGAAGCTGGATGCCGTGGGCGGAGGGGGCACAACGGTTCAGGTCCGCGTTCAGGCTCCCGATGGCCACCCGACGAGATTCCTGAACACGGCGAACATCAACGCCGTGCTCAGCAATGCGAGCGTGCGTGCCGTCGTGGACATCGATGGCGATGGCACCCTCGATGTGCTCGGGTTGGCCAGCCGGCAGCTCTTCTGGTATCCGAGTTTCGGGGACCTCACGTTCGCCGCTCGTCAGCTGATCCTGACCTTCGCGACCCACACCGACGTTGTGTTCACGGCGGATGTGACGGGCGATGGCTCTGCAGACATCATCAGCCTGGAGCGCAACAGTGGGGCGACTTACCTCTTTGTGCGGGACAACTTGGGGGATGGGCAATTTGCGGCTCGCCGTCAGGTTGGAGGACTGGAGGGCTTCGTAGACGCCTTTGCGGTCGACGCCGATGGCGATGGCGATATCGACCTTGTGGGAAGTCCCTTGAACCCCTTCGCGGTGGTCCAACCGCTGCTCTACACGAACGACGGCACAGGGTCGTTCGGAGCCGGCGTGCCGCTGCCCGGGACGCTCGATTCGATCTCGTCGCTTGTGGCGGCGGACCTAGATCTCGATGGTGTGATGGACTTAGCAGCCGCCGCAAGCGAACGGTTCCTTTGGTCCAAGGGCTTAGGGGGGGGGACTTTCGGCCCCTGGACGGAACAACTTCAGTCCAATTTTGTTTCCGATCTCGGGGTCACCGACATCGACGGCGATGGGCTCCCCGACATCCATGCCCTCCTGTCCGCACGCCCCACTTGGATTCGACAGTCATTGCCAGGCTCCTTCGAGGCGTCCCAAGAGCTCATTCCACCGAGCTTCCCGTCTAGCTCGGTGAGCATGCTCGTCCGCGACTTTGATGGCGAAGGGGACGTCGATATCGTCTTTACCAGCTCCAGCACATCCGTTGACTCCCTCTACTTCGAGAATCAGGGCGCTGCCGTTTTCGCGCCTGCGGTGTCCCTCGCGGAGGGGGAATCAGGTCCCCATGACATCTTCGCCGCGGACATCGACGCCGACGGCGACTTAGACGTCGTGTATTTTGCCTTCTCGCCTTCGCGAATCGCGGTCCTCGTCAACCGGACGGTTCCCATCGCGGGCACGTCGGTCTGTGGCCCTGCTGCCGAGAACTCCCGCGGCCTGACGGCGCGCGCCACGGCCCTGGGCGCCCCCTTGGCAAGCGCCACGGAGCTGACGCTCCGGGCGAGCCGCTTGCCGCTGCACCAGTTCGGCTTCTTCTTAGGATCACGCAGCTCCGATAGCCCCACTCCGGTCTCGGGATCCGAAGGCAAGCTCTGTCTCGCGGGCTCGATTGGCCGCTACATCGGCCCTGGGCAGGTGTTGTCCTCGGGGGCCTCCGGGTCCTTCGACGTGGCTGTCGACCCGACGGGTCTGAGAGACAGCACGGGCGTCACGCCTGCCATTCAGGGAGAGACCTGGTTCTTCCAAGCCTGGTTCCGCGATGTCACGGCCCAAGGAACCGCCTCGAGCAACTTCACAGATGCGGCCGCCGTGGAGTTCCTCTAGCGAATGGCCGTGGGCGGCTCGCTAGTCCAGAACGACGACCCGCAATCCACGCGCCATCGAGCTGGTCC
>CAJXRJ010000779.1 GCA_913058555.1 uncultured bacterium | reverse complement strand
CTTTCGAGAGCTCCTTACCGAACGCGGCCACGGCCACCGTGTCGAGGCGAATCCCGCGACGCTCCATGTTGGTCAGGACCCGCACAAGGGGCATCTCCAGGTCTTCGAAGAGACGCAGGTTCTCCGTCTCTTCGAGCTCGGTCGCGAAGCGTCGGAAGAGCCGATAGGTGACCTCGGCGTCCTCGCACGCGTATTCAGCCACCTCCTCAACGGGGATCTCCGCCATCGTGATCTGGTTCTTGCCCTTGCCGATGAGCTGCGACGTGGGGATCTTGGTCACCCCAAGCTCTATCAGCGCCAGGTCGTCGAGTCCATGACGGCGGGCGGAGCCGTGGATCGTGAAGCTCGCGATCATCGTGTCGAAGGCCGGCGGCGGAACGTCGATCCCGTGTGCACCGAGGACCAGCGCGTCGTACTTTTCGTTCTGGGCGATGCGCTGGTGGTCGGGGTTGGTCATCAGCGGGCGAAGGGCCTCCAGCAAGGCGCTGCGGCCGCCGTCGAGAACCTGCGGGATCTGATTGAACGGGACGTAGAACGCACGGCCCGGGGCGGCGCAAAAGGACATGCCCACAAGGTCCACCTGGAGCGCGGCGAGGCCCGTGGTTTCGGTGTCCCAGGCGTAGATGCCGGCCTCCGAGAGCTCGGCGATCATGGCCTGGAGAGACTCCTCGTCCGTGACCACGATGTCCTCTCGTTCGCCGGCCCCTGTCGCTTCAACGTCCATCGAGAGCTCGTCGGCGAGGCTCCGGAAGTCGAGGTCTTGGAACAGACCCCGCAGGGTCTGCACATCGATCTCAGGGGCGGTGATGCCCTCGAGCCCGGGATCGAGGGGCACTTCGGTATCGATGGTCACGAGCTCGAGGGACATCAAGAGGTTCTCCCGGTCGGCCTCGATCTTCTCGCGGTTCTTGCCCTTGACCTCGTCGAGGCGCTCGAGGAGCGCAGGCACAGAGCCAAACTCCGCGATCAGCTTCTGCGCCCCTTTCTCTCCGATGCCTTTGACGCCTGGGATGTTGTCCGACGCGTCGCCCATGAGCGCCAGAACGTCGATGACGTGATCGGGGGTTGTGCCGAACTTCGCCTGGACTTCCTCGGGCCCTTCGATCACCAGATCCGTCTTGGGCTTGAAGATGTTGTGCAGGCGCACCTCATCCGACACGAGCTGCATCATGTCCTTGTCGCCCGTGACGATGCGCACCTCGTGGCCCGCGTCACGGGCCTTGGTGGAGATGGTGCCGATGACGTCGTCCGCCTCGTAGCCAGGGATCTCGAAGATGCGAATCCCGTGGGCGGAGACGATGGCTCGAATGTCGTCGAGCTGCTCGATCATCTCCTCCGGCGCCCGCTCGCGAGTCGCTTTGTACTCGGCGAACCTCTCGTGGCGGAACGTGGGCCCCTTCGCGTCGAGCGCCACCGCGACGAGGTCGGGCTTCTCCTCGCGCAGGATCCTGCGGAGGGCCATGGTGAAGCCGTAAGTGGCTCCGGTGGGGCGGCCGTCCGGGCTGGTGAGCCCCGACCGCATCATGGCGAAGTGAGAGCGATAGGCGACGGCGGTACCGTCGAACAAAAAGAGGCGACCCATAGCGGGGAGGCTACGCCTTCGCGCCTCCCCTTCGCCACTGCCCCGAGGCGAACTCGGCGCGAACTCGGCGCGAACCCGGGGCGAACCCCATGGCGACCCTCGTCAGTCCCGGCGGATTCCCCGCGCGGAGCTCCGGCCAGAGACACCCGCGCGAAGCCGGCGCGAGGGGCGCCGTGCGGGCCGGCGCCAGAGGCTCTGCCGCGGGGCCGACGCTGGAATCACTGCCAGGTGACCGTCCAGGCGTCGCTGAAGTTGCTCGTGGGGAACCCGAGCACGAGGTCCCGGTACCACGCCTGGAAGTGCCAGGTCTCCCCGGCCGTCGCCTGCACGGGTCCATTCGGCTGGGGGAGGGCAGTGAGGTCGGGCTGGACGTCAAAGCTCCCGAAGAAGCCTGAGTTCACGATCTGTCCGCCGACGACACGGCCGATCTCGCCGCCGAGGCAGAGGTTGCCCTGGCTGCCACCCGGGTTCGCGGTGAAGCCCATGGATTGGCTGCCCAGGAAGAAGCCGAACTGATTGGGGGGGAGCTGGTTGACCACGAGTCGGAAGTCGTTGTCAGCGATCGCCAAGCTGCCGAATCCAGTGATCATCGCGGGCAGGCCGGAGGAGTTCGTGACGTTGGGCGAGCAGAAGGCTCCGCCCGGGTCGCAGTCGCCTGTGAACGCGCAGGCCACCCACTCAGGGTGATCGATGAAGGGGTTGCGGTTGCCCTGGAATGACGCGACGACGTTGTTGCGGTTCATCTCAAACGCATCCACGGGATCCTCCAAGTGCCAAGCCAGTAGGACCGAGAGGCGGCCCATGTACGCGAAGCTCTCGTTGTTGCCTGTGTTCGAGGCTGCGATCAAGCCGAGGTTGTCGGTCAGCATGAGGTCGGGCTCGGAAACGCCTGTCGTGCCGTGGGTGCCGCCCTCGTAGCGCACCGCGGCGTAGAGGAGCCCCCGGGCCATGTCGCCACGGCGGAACGAATTGACCTGGAACGTGCCGCTCGAGAAGGAGCCTGAGAACCAGTTCGAGTCCCCGGGGAATGTGCCCGACCCGCCGCCGACTCCGCCGTTGGCGTCGGTCTGGAGCTCATTGCAGCCAGCCGTGCACTGGCCGTATGGCTTGTTGCTGCGGGAAGTGTTGTACCCGTCGTCACACAGGTTCAGCATGTGACAGTCCGTGTACGGCATGTTGGATCCGTCGTCGTCGGGGAAGCCGTACGACTTGGGCCACGAGTGCTCGCGGTTGTAGAGGCTGTTGCCACCGCCCTGCTTGATGAAGCTGCGGTTGCGATATACGTCGAGAATGCGCGACGGGCTCGCGGGGTTCTGCTGGGCGCTCTCGAGGATATCCCAGGTGTCCGTTCCACCGCTCGAGTAGGGGAAGCGCGTGTGATCGTCGATGATCGCGTGGAGAGAGGCGCGCAAGGCCGACTGGGAGGAGGTGTCCACCGTGTCGTAGTAGCCCGGCGGGATCGAGCCGCTCTGGGGCAAAGCGGCAGCGGCCAGGAGAAGAATGCTCGCGATCATCGAAGTGTGCTTTTGGAGTGCAAGGAGCGGGCGCCACAGGAGGCGGGTTCAGAAGTGACGTCCGGTTTCGTGCCAGCAGGCCGATTCCGAACCCCGCATGGCCTGTCGCCATTCGGTGTTGGGAGCAACGCCAGAGGTGCGGATCGGGGCATGGCTCCGAACGCGCGTCCTGTGGCGCCGTCCCTTGGTGCTCGTTCAAGGAAAGAGCGGGGGCCCCCAAAGGATGCCCCCGCTCATCTTTCTACTTCAAGCGATTGCCGGGAACGGTCGCTCCTGTCTCTTATACACATCTCCGAGCCCACGAGACTAGGCA
>CAJXRJ010000778.1 GCA_913058555.1 uncultured bacterium | reverse complement strand
CTCGTGGGCTCGGAGATGTGTATAAGAGACAGGCGTTGATTCTCGTGGGGATGGGGGACCGGCATGCTCAACCGCCATTGATGCAACAACGCCACGGGACTCTGGTCCGCGGGCAGTTCAAGTCAAAGCGAGTGCGCAGTCTCACGTACCGGAAAGTGCTCGTTAGGTACATCGACATGAACGCTGTGGATGCCCGCAATTGCTAGGCTCCGTCAGAGTATCCGTGGGGAAGCGCCGCCGACCACGTTCGCACTCGATCCCGGCCGTGGCTCGCGGACGACTGGATCGGACGTATGGTTCAGGCTCGAATGGGCCCTGGCGTCATCAAGGATGAGCGCGTACCACGCCTGCTTTCCGCCGCGCATCAGCGACACGGCCCGGATCATGATCGAGAGCTCCGTCGAGCCAACGGGACCAGCCATGCACTCCAAGGTGGACCTTGTCTTCGATGCTCCCTCGGGAGTTCTTGAGTGGATACGACGGAAGGCGCGCCTCGCCGACGACTCACCTCTTGGCCTACGGATGGCAGACGCAGCAACTGTTCGGTGCCTCGTCGGTGAGTGACCGGCCCCAGGAAGCTGATTCAGGCACTATGAGAGTTCGAGGGGTTGGGGCACCCTCCGGAGGGACGACTCCTCTGGCTGCCGTGCACGGGTCACGCTTCAGCCGCTCCTTGATCTAAACCCAAGACCGCCAGGCCCTGGAAGCGATATCATTTGGAGTAGTAACCGCACCATGGATCGACCAGCCCACTCATGGACTCGCATTCGCGAGGTCTTCCTCGAGATCGCGGACATGGGAACGGAGTCGCGCGAGCGCGCTATCGTGCAGCTGCGGGAGACTGATCCGGAACTGGCACGGGAAGTGGCGACGCTCCTCGAGCACGACGAGTCTGCCGCCGAGACCGGTGTGGATTCTGCCGTGCGATTTGGACCCTACGTGGCGATCGAGCAGATCGGTGCGGGGGGCATGGGCGAGATTCACCTCGCGCGCCGAGACGACGGGGAATTCGAGCGCGAGGTGGCTGTGAAGGTTCTTCGCGAAGGATCCGTCGGGCCCGATCTCGCAGCGCGATTCCAGCGGGAACGGCAGACCCTCGCGGCCCTCAACCATGAATCGATCGTGCGGCTCCTGGATGGAGGCACGACGACGGATGGTCGGGCGTACTTGGTGATGGAGTACGTCGACGGCGTCAGCCTCGACCAGCACGCCAGGACCCTCGACCTTCAAGGGCGACTTGAGCTATTCCGTAGCGTCGCCCTCGCCGTGGCGCACGCCCACGAAAGGGGCGTTGTGCACCGGGATCTCAAGCCCTCGAACATCCTCGTGCGGCCCGATGGTGGCGTTCGCCTCTTGGACTTCGGCATCGCTCTCCTCCTCGGAACGGATCCGTCCCTCGGGCAAGACCGTACGTTGACGCGCACCGGGCAACGCATATTCACACCGGACTATGCGAGCCCCGAGCAGGTGGCGGGAGAGCGCACGTCCCCGGCCACCGACGTCTTTGCCCTCGGTGTGATCCTGTACGAACTGCTAGGAGGAGTCTCCCCTTGGCCGGCCGGCGGTACGGCCCACGACCTCGAAGGCGCGATCCTCGCTGCGGACCCTCCGCCC
Organism: uncultured bacterium; assembly: GCA_913058555.1. Lineage (GTDB taxonomy): Bacteria > Planctomycetota > UBA1135 > UBA1135 > Saltatorellus. Next base: position 1,800 of record CAJXRJ010000778.1, on the reverse strand, counting down.
CCAAGCCGCCGCACGACGGGAACCCAGGCGCGTGCCCTCAAGGGAGACCTCGACACGATTGCCATCAAGTGCCTCGCCCGCGACCCGGGGCACCGCTACCCCGGGGCAGCCGCTCTCGTGGCTGACCTCGACCGGCATCGGGAAGGACGAACGATCCAGGCGCGGCGGGCGACGGCCCTCGAACGTGGCATTCGGCTGGTTCGAAGGCGCCCCTGGCATACGCTCGCGGCCCTTTCGACGCTCGCCGCAGTCGCTGCCGGAGGCCTGGCACTCCACGCCCGCGCCCAGGAGGCGTCCAGGCAAGAGTCGCTCCTCGATCAGCTTCCCGATCGCCTCGCCGCAGTACGCGGCTTGATCCGCGCACGTGACTTCGAGCGAGCGAATCTACAGCTAGCCCGGGCTGCAGAGGACCTGGCCACCCTCGACAACCACGGCACACTCGATGTGGTCCGCCAAGTTCGCTGCGTTGAGCTCGCCCTGGCCGAAGGGCTCGTAGAGGTGGCACTAGAACAGGTGGAATCCGCTTGGCGTGCCTGGGAAACAGACTCCCCCCACGAGGCCCGGATCGCCGTGGAACTTCGCTACTTCGAAGCCTGCGCCCTCGCGGGACTCGGGCGCATGCCCGAGGCCGAGGAAGCAGCGCTCGCCGTCCTGGACGGAGCCAAAGGCTACTTCCCCCACACACATCAACTTCCACTCGGCGCCGAGGCAATTCTTGCAAGGTCCCTTCTCCAACGCGGCGAGCTCAAGGAGGCCCACAAACGGCTCGTAGCCATCCGCAAGTCGGCCCTCGAGAGAGGAATCGACAAGGATTCTCTCCTTGCAGGGATCGACGGCTTGCTCGGTCGCTGGCTCCGCGAGGTCGGTCGACACACGGAGGCTCTCGAGCGCCTGGAGAGCGCGCGCTCCACGTACCGGTGGCACTACGGGGACCGACACGCCGACGTCGCCGAGCTCACGATGGTGATCGGGAGGGTGCTCTTCGAGACAGGTGAACTCGATCGGGCTTGGCAGGAGATCCAAGCCGCGCGTGCGGCCTTCCGGGAGCTCAAGAATCCGATGATGCGAGCCTACCTGCTCGAGTTGGCGTCCCACGTCGCTTCGGCGCGCGGCGCCTGGAGCGACAAGCTTGCAGCACACGACGAGGCTCTCGCGAACATCGAGGCGAATCTCCTTCCTGGCCACCGGCCGCTGGCATGCGTGACCCAGATGCATCGCGGCATCACCCTGGCGACGCTCGGAGAAACAGATCGAGCCATCGAAGCGTTTGAAGCGGCGCTGATGAGAGCGCCGGGCAGTGACCTTCCCTTTATCGCTAGCCTGGGGCCACGTTCTGAAGCCGAAGCGCGCGCCAGCTTCGGCGACGTCCTCAAGGCTCTCGGAAGGCAGGAAGAAGCACGCATGGAATTCGCACGGGCAGCGGAGCTCTTCGCGGAAGCCTTCGGGCCGAACCACCCCACGGCGCGGAAGGCGCGCGAGCTCGGCGGCGGTTGACAGCGCTGCACTTTCGCGCGCACCAGACGTCTACGGCGGACACTCTCCCCTTGCGGGCGCTGGTCAGCTCCCTTCTGTGATGCGGCGTGCCAACCACGCACGTGCCGCTCGCCAAGAGCGCTCCACGTTCCTTACGGAGACACCCAGGAGCTGCGCCACTTCGGGCACGGAGAGACCGCCAAACCAGCGAAGTTCCACAACCCTGGCACCGTGGGCGTCGAGCTCGGCGAAGGCCTCCAGCGCCTCGTTCAACGCCACGAGGGCCTCGGGCTCCTCCTCCAGCGGGCTCGCCACTTCGAAGACTGT
>CAJXRJ010000777.1 GCA_913058555.1 uncultured bacterium | reverse complement strand
CACTGCATATCGTCGGCAGCGTCAGATGTGTATAAGAGACAGCTCTGCCGGACTGCAATAGACCGTGCCGATCAGCTCGCAGTCGTCGAGCAACCCGTTCTGGTTGAGATCAGCGCCGGGCTGAAGGATCTCGCACACATCCGGCACTTCGTTGCCGTTGCAGTCGACTCCTACGGCGCGAATCACTGTCGCTCCCCCCGAACCCACGCCGCTGCTGTGGGCACCCGGATCCCCGATGATCCTCCTCGATCCATATCCCCCGAGGCTGGCTCCAAATCGACCAGCCGGGGACGGTGCCGTGGGGTAGGCCGTCCAGAAGTTAGGAGCGCTGGAGCCGACGTCCCGGAAGTAATGGACGGCGCCGGCGTTCACGCCCACCGTCGAGTCACCAGCTGCTGTGACGATGCAATCCAACCCGTTCGAGTGAACGGCTGTTCCGAAACGATCGCCGGGGCTGTGGTCATCTGGGGCGTACGTTCGCGTGAAGCTGAAGCTGCCGCTGCTCGCTTGGAAATATCTGTAGACGATCCCAGATTCGGCGCCCGCGCCACCGTCTGCACCAGGAGCGCCTGCGAAAGCCGATCGTCCCGCCGCTTCGACACTCGCTCCGAAGAGGGCACCGGCAACAGGAACGGGCTCGACGAATCTCATATTGAGCGGCCATGAGTTCCCAGGCTCATGGAAGACATAGGTAGCCCCCGCGTCAGCGAGGCCATTGATGCGCTCGTACGGGGAACCAACCATCAGGAACCTACGGGACCCACTATCGCCGGCGCTGATATGCCTTCCGAATCGCAACGAGGCTTGCGCGGTCGGGGGGACGATCTTGCCCTCGAACGTGGGCGATGCGTTCGGATTCCATTCGTACGTGTAGACCGCTCCGGATTCTGGAGCGACCGTGTCATCACCATCCGCACCCACGGCGACCAGGCGAGAGTCGAAGTCTACCGAGTATCCGAATCGATCGTGAGGCGACGCCAGTCCCTGGGGGCTCAGCTGGTGTGCCATCCCCCACTGCCCGGACGGCAGCCGCTCGAAGACGTAGGCCGCCCCGAGATTCGCAAGACCAGGCGCCCCTTCGAATGGCGCTCCCACGACAAGCCTGCCGTTTCCTGAGACCGAGAGGCTGAATCCGAACCCATCTCCATTCCCGGTGGCAGCGGGTGAAGTCAGGGTCTGGAACGACACCCACCCCGTACCGTCGAATCGCTGTACGCACACCGCGCCATCCGTCATCGCGTTCGGGCTGCCCAGGAACGCAAAGTCCTGGAAGTAGCCCACGGCTCCCCCGTATTCGTCACCGGCGACTGAAGAGGCGCAGGTCAATTCGTACGAGCAGCCAAACTGAGCCATCGCCGACTCAGAGACGGAGAATGCCAGGAACACGGGCAGAGTGAATCGAGAGGCCAGCGCGAGGATGTTCACCATGGATGTTGCGAGCGACAGTTAGGGCATTCGGGAGTGACCCCATTAGAGATGAAAGCCCCAAAAGCATGTGGGCCACCCACGCGAGGATCGCGGAGTAGTGCATTTCCGTACCCACAGGGGGACGATCCGCCCACGAAAAGGGGGGCATGCAGCTTTCGCCGCATGCCCCCCTCTTCGTGGGTGGATCCCTGGCACGCGCCTACTGGGGCTGGCGAGCGGCCTCGATGCGAATCTGCGCGAGGCGCTCCGCGGCGCGGTTGGTGGCGATGCCTTCCTTATCGGCGAGCTCGAAGACCTCGCGCAGGTTGTCGGCGATGAGGTTGATGCGGCGCATGGCTTCTTCCTCGTTGTAGCCGCCGGGGACGCGCTCGACGCTGACGTTGATGATGCCAGCCGCGTTCACGACGTAGTCGGGCGCGTACAAGATGCCTTTCTCCCGGAGGACGTCACCATGACGCGGCTTGAGGAGCATGTTGTTCGCGCAGCCGGCGACGATGTCGCACTTGAGCTGGGGAATCGTCTCGTCGTTGATCCCAGCGCCGCGGGCGCAAGGGGAGTAGATGTCGCAATCGACCTCGAGGTGAGTCTCCTCATCCACAGAGTCGTAGCCGTACTCCTTGCAGAGCTCGGCGACGCGGTCGTCCTTAATGTCGCAGATCGTGATCTTGGCGCCGCGCTCCTTGAGCAGACGAGCCATTTCACCGCCGACGGCGCCGACGCCCTGGATGAGGATGTGCTTGCCGGTGAGGTCCCTGGAGCCGTATTTGTACTCCGCCGCGGCTTCGATCCCGACAACGCAGCCGTACGCGGTATAAGGGCTGGGATTCCCGGAGCCACCCTCCTCGCGGCTGAGACCCGTGACGTAGTCCGTGGTCTTTTTCACGTGGCGCAGGTCCGCGATGCCGATGTTCATGTCCTCGGCGGTGATGTACGCCCCATCGAAGTCGTCGATGAACCGGCCCATGGCCTCGAACAGCTCGGGCGTCTTCACCGTCTCTGGATCTCCAATGATGACGCACTTGCCGCCGCCCAGACCCGTGCCGGCCACTGCAGACTTGTAGGTCATGCCCTTGGCCAGGCGGGTGACGTCGAAGAGCGCGTCTTCTTCGGATTCGTAGTTCCAAAGACGCATGCCACCGAGCGCGGGGCCAAGAGTCGTATCGTGTACTGCGATAAGGGCGTGGAGGCCTGTGGCCGCATCCTTGCAGCGCGCAACACGCTGGTAGCCCTCGACGGGAATGTCCGTGATGTCCATGCTGGTTGGGGTCATCCGGACCCCTGAAAGGGACTGCGCCTCGGCGGGAGACCTTCTCCAGCGCCGTTGGCGGGCGAGGAGTCTACCCGATGCCCGACTTGCCGGGAACCCACGGACTACCTAGACGCCACGCACCGGGGCGTTATCTGCATATCAAACAGCCATCTATCACAGGGACGAGCCCCTTTCTAGGCCCCACCGCGTGACCCGACGAACTCCCCAAGGCGATCGACAAGATCCGAACCCGCCCGAATCGGCCGCGCGCAGCGAGCCCGGTACCGGAGCCCTGCCGGTCCCTCCGCCTGAATTCCAGGCGGCAGGGCTCGCTGTCGTCACGCTGTGGGCGACGGGTTCCGACGCGGCCCAGGACCAGGTCCTCAGGCTCGCCGCAATCCGCCGGGGCGCGGACGGGGAATGGGAGGGCATGGACGTCCTTTGCTCCGACGGCGGCGGCGGCTCGGCTCGTATCCGTAAGGCGTTTGGAATCACGGGATCCGATCTCGAAGGCGCTCAGACCGTGGCGGCCGCGTGGTCAGAGCTGCGCGCGTTCGTGGGCCATCGCCCCATCGTGACGGTGGACGGGCACCTCCTCGAGGGTTGGGCCGATGCCCTGGACGCCCAAGCCGGGGTCCACGAGGTACTCCCCCCGATCCTCGGCCTCGACGGCATGGCGGCGCTCACCGAACCCGGCCAGCTCGTATCCATGGGCCCCGTCGCGTTGGTCGGAGCGCTCGTGGAC
>CAJXRJ010000776.1 GCA_913058555.1 uncultured bacterium | reverse complement strand
GTGCTGGCACCGCGACGTCAATCCCGGCGTCACGTCGAACCTGACCCGCGGCTATTCGGTGACCTTCCGGTAGTTGGTGGGGAGTGTGGCGCGGGTCCACCACCTGAGGAGAGGATCCCTGGGCGCCGTTCGGTGCCCAGGGATCTTTTCTTAGGTGGTGGGTCCGAGTCGCGTTCCCTACCAACTACCGTCCCAAATCTGACAAACGGACGCCGCACGGCCCCCCAGGGACCGGCCGCCCGCGTTACTGTCCGGGGACCATGACGAAAGCTCCCTTGCTCCTGCTGACAGTCTGGCTGGCACCAGCTTCCCTCGCCCAATACACCTCGGATCCGACCCAGAACCTCGCGGTTCAGACGGCCGCGTCCGATCAGAATCAGCCGAAGACCGTGTCGACCGCCGACGGTGGAGTCTGGATCAGCTGGTTCGACGGCATCGGCACGGGATGGGACGTGCGGCTCCAGCGTCTCGATGCCACCGGGCATGCGGTGTTCCCTGCGGGCGGAATCCTCGTGGCGGATCGCTCGTTCAGCTCGACCCAGGACTACGAGCTGGCCTTGACCGAGGACGGGGACGCGCTCCTCACCTATCGGTCCACGTCCTCCTCGATCGAGGCGGCCCGCGTGAACGTCGCGGGCACCGTGGTATGGCGCACGACCGTGGCGAGCCAGGCCGGCTTCGTCGCCGCCCCCTCGATCACCGACTCCGCGAACGGTGGGGCGATCGTGGGCTGGACGGAGAACTCGAGCGTCAAGTTTCAACGGCTCGACGCAGCCGGCGCGCCCCTGTGGGCCTCCCCCGTGACGCTCCTACCCACGACCGGGTCTTACTCCCTCGGTAACGTGTGCGAGGGCCTCGGCGATGGCGCCATCGCGTCGATCGTGCACAGCACCGGAGGGTTCTCAAGCCCCCGCCACTTGGTGGCCCAGAGCTTCGATGACGCAGGCAACCCCCTCTGGGGAGCCACGCCTCTCCCGATCTTCACCAGCGGTTCCCTGCAGATCGGCAACTTCCCCGAGTGCCGCCCCGGTCAAATCGGGGGCGCCGTCTTCGCGTGGTACTCGTCGAGCCCATCGCTCCAGTGTTACGTCGAGGCCGTGTCCTCGGGCGGCCAGAAGCGATTCGGCCCGAACGGCTTCGCCGTGTCCCAGAACACGAGCCGCCTGCGCGTGTCGCCCGTGGCGTACTCCGATCTCTTTGGTTGGATCCACGTGTACTGGCTGGAGAAGTCCCTGAACCAATCGATGACCGGGATCTACGGCCAGCAGATCTCACCGAACGGCGTGGCCACCTTCGGCCCTGACGGACGCGAGTACGTGGCCCTCACGAACGAGTCGATCACCCAGCTCGGCGCGGCCTTCGAAGCGAATGTCAGCTCCATTCGCACGGTGCTCGGCTGGACGCAGTCGCCATCCTTCGGCCAAGACCGGATCGAGGCCATGTCCCTGCGCTTCGACGGCGCCGTTCTCGCTGGCCCCACGGTGGTCTCCAGCGTGACCGGAACGAAGTCGCGCTTGACCCTCACCTCCAGGAGCGTGGACTTCGGCGGCCAAGCCGTCTTCGCATGGAGCGACGGCCGCAGCGATGGCGGAGACATCTACGCGCAGAACGTCTCTGCCACGTGTGCCCTCGGCGAGCCGTTCCCCCTGGGCTTCTTCACGAACTGCACCTCAACGCCCAACTCCACGACCGCCGTGGGCTTCCTTGAGGCCAGCGGGAGCGCCGTCGTGGATCAAGGCAACCTCGTGCTGACGGCGAGCTCTTTGCCGCCGAACAACTTCGGGTTCTGCATCGCAAGCCAAGATCCGGGCTTTGTGCAGAACGTGGGGGGCCTCGGGACCCTGTGTCTCGGGGGCTCGATCCTGCGCCTACTCGGCCCCGGGCAGATCCTGAACGGCGGCCCCCTGGGGACCTTCGATGTCCCCGTCGACCTGGGCCAGCCCGGGCTCTTCGGCGGGGTGCTCCCCCCCATGCGCGGCACGCCGGTCTATTTCCAGTGCTGGTTCAGGGATGTCACGTCCCCATCAAACTTCACTAACTCTGTCGGCGTCATCGGGCTCTAATTCGCGGGCCCCTGCCCCCCACAGCTCGCCCATGATCTGCCCCAACTGCACCGGTAACCTCTACGACTCGGCCGAACTCGCCCGGGCCCACGCGGAACTACTCGACGCCGGTCGGTCCATCTCCGTCTCGTGTGCGTACTGCGGCTCCGTCCACGTGCGCAAGCCTGAGAGGTCATCACACCGGTCCCAGAGGGAACGAAGGGGAGGCGCGGACCGCTACATCGAGGACGACGCCGACCCCCGGGACCAGGTTCAGGGTGCCTACGCGCCGGCGCGCCGAAGGAGACCTGCGCGGAGGGATGGCGTGCGCCGGGTCACGCCGCTGCTCGGCATCGGCATCTTCTTCTTGCCCTACATCTTCGCCTGGTTCACCCTTCAACACGGGTACTCCTCGCTCTCCCGCTGGCTCTCCTTTGGCTGGTTAGTGATTCTCGTCACCTCAAGCACGGCCTGAAAGCTGCGCCGGGGTCCGGTCCGAAGCACAATGCGTGCATGAGCCCCGCCCGCCAACTTTTCCTCGGCCTCGATGTAGGCACCCAAAGCACCAAAGCCCTCGTCCTCGACCCGGACTCCGGCCAGGTGATCGAACGCTCCTCCATTGGCTACGGGCTCATCGAGGGCCTGGCCCCGGGGCAAGCGGAGCAGCATCCCTCGACGTGGCTCAAGGCCGTGATCGAAGCGGTGCAGCTGCTCAAGTGCCGGGCCGAGATCGCCGGCATCGGCGTGTCCGGCCAGCAGCACGGGGCGGTGCTCTTGGGAGAGACCTTTGACATCGTCCGCGCCGCGAAGCTCTGGTGCGACACGTCCACGGCCAAGGAAGCCGCCCAACTGACCGAGGCCACCGGTCGAGCCATCCCCGCGGGCTTCACCGCCCCCAAGCTGCGCTACATCGCCGACCACGAACCCGAAATCTGGTCCCGGACGGCCCACGCGGTCCTGCCCCATGACTTCATCAACGCCTGCCTGACCCACGATCTATTCACAGAGGTCGGCGATGCGTCGGGCACGGGATACCTCGACCCGGTCACGGGCCAGTACGACCCCCGCGCGGTCGAGGCCACCGCCCCTGGACTCGCTGGCAAGCTGCCACGCCTCGTCCCGTGCGACGAAGTCGCCGGCACGCTCGTCCCCAGCACGGCGGAGGAGCTCGGCCTGCGCCCCGGCATTCCCGTATCCGCGGGCGGCGGCGACAACATGATGAGCGCCATTGGCTCCGGCGCCATCGAACCCGGCATCGTCACGTGTAGCCTGGGCACGTCGGGCACGATCTTCGCGTTCACGGACGCGGCATGCCTGGATCCCGAGGGGCTGATCGCCCCCTTCCGCGCCTCGAGCCCCCTGCCTGGCACCAGCACCGCCGGGCACCTGC
>CAJXRJ010000775.1 GCA_913058555.1 uncultured bacterium | reverse complement strand
TACGAGATCATGCCTAGTCTCGTGGGCTCGGAGATGTGTATAAGAGACAGCTGACCGAGGGTCTTGACGAGCTGACCCTGCGCCCCGGGGATCAGCTACGCCTCGGGGACGAGGTGGTGATTGAGATCCACGACGTGCGCGCCCCCTGCAACAACCTCAAGTCCGTGGACCAGCGTTTCCCCGACCTCATGTTGGGACGCAGCGGATGGGTCTGCCGCGTTGTCAAAACCGGGACGCTCCGCCCTGGCATGGCGATCCAAAAGGTGACCTGAGGACCGACCCCGCGCCCCGTCTTGGGAACCTTCCCCGGGTTCCCAGCGAGATTCGGTCCAGAGCGTTCGGGACGCCACCGATCTTCGTTTCCTGACTCGGACTCACCGAGTGGGATGGGGCGAACGGTCGCTCCTCGATACCGGGGGACTTGGCTCTGGGGGGAGCCGCGCGATGGAAGAGACTGCGGAAAGCGATGGATCCGCCCGGGATTCCGCCCGGGAACCGGTGTCGGACCCGATGCCGGAATCGACGTCAGACGCCATTCGCGACGCGTTGACCACCTCCGAGAAGAGGCTCGGAGTCGCTGTGCTGGGGGTCAACCTCGCCCTGGGCGGGTGGTTCATCGCGCACTCGGACTTCTCAAAAGTCCTGCCCAATCGAGCGCAAGCTCTGCCGGAGAGGGCGGCTCCCAGTGAAGCCATGCCCGTACTAGAAGAGGAGTCCCTTCTCCCGTTCGCGGCCCTTCCGGCCAAGGTCACACCACCCGACCCAGGGGCGGGAGCCGCTCCGGTGGACGCCGCGGCCCCGCGGCTCGCCGACCTGGACAGCCACTAGTGCGGCGAACTTCCGATTCAGGGCGCTAGCCCGCCGCAGATTCAAATCTTCACGTTGCCGAGCCGGGCTTCCGCCCGTCCATGCGGCAGACTATCCGCGCAGCCGCGTCACTACCCGAGCGGCATGATCCCCATGAGTGAATTCGAAGTCGTCTCGTACACAGTCGAGCCCGTAGAGGGCGACGACCAAGTGGCCATCACCATCCATGCCTCCGACGGCAACAAGTGGGAGTACGGCGTGCCGTATAGCCCCGCCACCGGCCGCTACACGTTCGAGGAACTCGACGTTCTCGCGGCGGACTTCGGTGACGAGTTCGCAGAGGAGCTCGAGGAGAAGCTCGACGAGGTCATGGCGAAGATCAAGGCCGAGGGAAGCTGATCCCGCGGCCTGGTCCGAGCGAACGGCGCCCCTGATACGCGCTCAGAGTCGATCCTCGAAGGGAACGCGGAACCGCCGGGTGATCCGTTTCCTCTTGGTCCCGTCCTGCGTGTAGCGGACGCGCAGCTCGATGTACCAGACCAGTCGCTGGTCGCGGGAGTGCAGGTCGAGCGTGAGCTTGTCGGGCAGCTCCGCCGAGACCCCGCCCATGGCCAAGTCCTCGTCTCCTTCGGCGGGGCCGATACGTGTCTTGCGCACGTCGCGCTCGCTCTGGCGCTCCCCTTGGGCAATCGTCTCGCGGGCCTCCACGAGGTCGAGGTCGATCCCGCTGATGTCGATGCCTTCGGACTCGATCGCCCAGTGCACCTCAATGGCTTCGCCGGGGATCGCCACCGCGGGCAGGACCGTGAGTGTGGCGCCGGGACCACCCATCGAGATGCCCCGGTGAATGGCGAGCGCCATGGCGGCGACACTGAGGACATGCAGCCCGCCCCAGAGCGCCGCCTCAGGTCCGCGCCACACCACCAGGCCTTGGGTATGGCCGTACAGGAGAACGCCGAGGGTGAGCGCACTCGCGCCCACCCACACGACGGTATCCCGCAGCGGACCAGAGTCCCTCAGCCGTACGGCGCGCTTGCCCATCCAAGGAGCTTAATCACTCCCGAGCAGGCGATTCACAGCCTCACGGCGGTTCCGCTCGTGAGGTTGATCTGGCAGCCGCCCGCAGCCGCCGGATCACGGTAGGCCGCCTGGATCAACAGCGACTGTCCAGCCATCGCGCCGGGAATCGTCGACAGCGGGTACTGCCACTCGGCGCTGCCCGCGCTATCAATGAGAACGGGCACGAGACGCTGGCCCCCTGCGCCGATGCAGTAGAGGCCGCCGGAAACGGACACCGGTGACTGCGCCCCGAGGCCGACGAACGGCATGGCGAACTGACCCGCCGGCAGGTCAAACGCCGACATGGCAAACTCCGATGCCGAGGCCCGGTCGGGCCAGGTCATGATCGACGCGCCACGCCCCGTGGAGTTCGGGCACCCTTGCCCAGATCCCAGGGATGCATCCGTCCCGCACGGGCACGTCGCGATCGAGCCGTCTCCCTCACAGAAGACCGATACCGTCTCCTGCCCCTCCACGACGAACGTGTACCAGAGGATGTCGTAGGGGTCGGCCTTCGTGTAATTCGTGGGCGGCAACTGCCAGAAGCGCACGCGCAACTCCGTGCCCGCGTTGCCGTTGCGATTCACGACCACGCCATTGAAGTCGGTGGCTGCCGCTGGAGAGTCCGCCTCACCGCTCTGGCGGTGCGGAGGCAGATGAGTGCTAATCTCCCCGTCGGCTGCCGCCAGGTAGTACCGACCGGGGGGCAAGTTGATGAAGTCGTACGCGTCGCTGTTGAGCGAGAACGGGTCGTCGATCCCGTGGGCTGGCATGGCCCTGAACTCGGCGTCGAACAACTGATAAGACGGGTCAACCGTAACGTCGAAACTCACCCGACTGACGCTGAGGCTGATGCTGGCGACGTTGAGACCTGGGCTGTTGACCGGTACGGACCCGAGGTCCACCGGCGTGATCGCCTCCGTGGTCAGGGCGACACGCCCGGACGCCCGGCATACGTTCGCCGACTGAAGCTCCACGTACAGCTCCTCGGACTTGCCGAAGCCGTACCACGACGTGAACCTCACGGCGGCCTGTCCCGTCGGAGGATCCTGGAGCAACGCCAACGAGCCGGGCAGGACCGCGTCCTCGATGGCGTCTTCCCCGAAGAGCCGAACGTAGGCACTGTCGAAGTCCGTGTTCGCGAGAGTGTGCCGGTAGATCCCGGGCGCAGCCGGCGCCGTGGACGCACGGAAGAAGTTGAGCGCGGTGCCTGAGCACGAATAGGCGGCCAGGGCGTCCCCCGTCTGAAGCCCGGGGGCAAGCGTGGCCTCCGCCTTGCTGTTATTGGGCTCTTGGCCCTGGACTACGGTCTGTGCCAGGCCGACAGCAGAGGAGACGAATAGGCAGGCTGCGAAGGCAGCGATACGGAAAGAACTCATAAAGACGAGGATATCCTCATATCAGCCATTTGCCTAGGCGCCTTCCCCCGTACATCCGCCTAGAGCCGCAGCCCCGCTGACCACTGCGTGTGCCGCGAAAGGCACCGAGCGCTGCCCCCCCCCGGCGCGCGGATAAGCACGAAGGGCGGGGCCCACTGGAGGAACCTGTCTCTTATACACATCTCCGAG
>CAJXRJ010000774.1 GCA_913058555.1 uncultured bacterium | reverse complement strand
ATAAGAGACAGGGATATCCGCGTCGAGGGCAGGGGGCTCGTTCCGGTGACGGGGACGGTGGTTGTGGAAGCTGGTGGGACGGTGGCGTTCAATGTACGGCTGGAGTGAGCGGGAACTTGGCGCCGCGCCGGCCTCGTCGCGATCGGTGTAACTTGCCGATGGCACACGACTAGTACGACTGGATCCTCCGGCGCTCTCGGCTCGCACGTGGCGCTTCGCTCTTCCCCCTGACCGAATCCGCTCGCGCGGAGTACGCCCATGTCCCGCGTTGACTCTTGGCTCGCCGCCCTGGCGGCTCTGGCCCTCACTTCCTGCTCCGTCCTCGAACGTGACGCAGCTTCACCTGGAGATCGTCCGCGGCCCGAGATGGGTTTCTCGATACTTGGAGGAGCCGCTGGGTTCGACAACGTGCTGGGCGAATTCGACTCCCCCATGGTCCTGGGCGCCGAGCTCTTCACCGACCGCGCCGCCGGATCCTTCGGATGGGAAGCGGGCGTGCTGCGCACGGGCGAAGATGGCGCCGAGGGGGAGATCGCGTCCGTGAGGACACTCGAGCTCTACACCGGCGCGCGGAGGAGTGTCGACTTCGGCCGGTTCACCATGCACGCGGGAGCGGGGCTCTCGTACCTGCTCTTATCGACGGACACCGTCCCGTCGCCGTCAGGCAGCGGGCCACCCATCGATTTCGTGGGCGCCAGCCCGGATGACGACAGCCTGGGAGGCTACCTGCAGGTGGGCCTGCGGGCGAGGTTGACGGAGGCTGTGGATGCAGGGATCTGGGCCCGCGTGCGGGACGGTCACAGCTTCAACCTGTCGACCAGTCCATCCAGCCTCGACGCCCGATCGACAGCCCTCGGATTGAGCCTCGCCTTGCGCTACTGAGCGTCCCATCGAACCAACGTGTACCCGTGGCGCCAGGCAGTGCGCCTTCTTACGTGCCCCGGTATTCGACAGGCCACTGGGGGGGGCAGAGTTCGTCCTCTCCGACTCAGTCCAGGTAACCGAGTCGGCGGGACTTCCTGAGGCCGGTGCGCGTCAGAAACATGCTCCATAGGACCTTCCGTGCGTTGGAGCTGTCCACGAACTTGCTGGTCAGCGCGATCGAGTCCTCGGTGTTGATGACCTGGTGGAACTGGGCGCTCGGGGCGATGATGATCTCTCCGGGCTCTTGCACGGTCGTGTAGTAGCTCACATCGTTGAGACCGGGGAAGTCCTCGATCCCTGGTGGCTCGTACCCGGACCAGCCGCCGATGTAGTCCGCATAGCTCTCAAAGAGTCCCTTGAGCTGGTCGAAGGGCACGATCAGCCAGCGCTTCTTGCCCACGAACTGCGCCACGTAAGCGTGAACGTATTGGCCGTCGATGTGGAGCTTCGTCATCGAACCCTTGGGGCCGATCAGGAGATAGCCCCGGCGCATGGGGTTCTTCGGGAAGAAACGATCGAACCAATCGAGCTCCTGGAAGCAATCCGGGATCTCGTAGTCCTTGGCGAGCGGGGTGCCCGTGTCAACGAATGTGTCGTCGGCATAGAGCGGCAGCTCCAAGGGAAGCTCGTCGTCGTGGTCTCTGCGCCACTCCCTCATGTAGTCGATGTACTCGCCGAGCAGCATCGTGCCTTCACGTTCGAAACCTCGACAGACCGGCGCTGTCATGGAGCCGTAGTTTTCCTTGAAGAAATCAAAGCTCCACTTCGTGCGCCCCGGCCAGTCATCCATGAGGCCAGTCAAGACGACGGGACGGCGAGGTTTCAGGTACTCCTCTTGCAACTCCTTCGCCGTGAGCCCTTCTCTGCGATCGATGTCGCCGATGCATTTGCAGCGCCGCTCGATGGTTCCTTGGGGTCTAGATTGCGCGCTGGTTTTTGTCATGGGCAATGGAATCATACCTGCATGGGGAAGCGTTGCCCGTGAGTTCGGCGTGCCCCGTGCGTCCACCGATGGTCGGAGAGCGCGGTGAGATTTGTTCGCATTCACGAAGCCAGGACTGAGTCATTCAACGCGCCCACGATCGGGGGTCTCGCGTACGGGTTCAGGGGCGATTCTCCGACTTGAATGTGGGGCACTCTGATTCGGTTTGAGAATGGCAATAGATCGAAACTGCGCCTGTCCAACGGGGCGCAAAGACCGGGGCGCAAAGACACGGAAGAATGGGTCCTCGGCAGTCCTTGCGGCCAGGGGCGTACGCCATTTGTCGTATGCACTGGGCGCCATTGAGCGCAGAGCCGAATGGCAGAAAACTGGCCCTCGACCGGCACTTATGCCAATGCCACTTCGGGTCGGTTGGATCCCCGGGTTTTGGTTTACGCTTGGCGCATGCTCCTACGCCCGATACTAGCGCTAGCGCTCCTTTGTTCCCCGGCGATAGCGCAATGCCAGCTGCAGAAAGTCACCGCATCGAGCGCTGGCGAGTTCAACTTCTTTGGCAGCGCGGTGGCGCTCGATGGGGGCACGATGGCGGTGGGCGCACCGCTCCACAGTCCATCTGGAACCTTCCCGACCGGCAAGGTCTACGTATTCGATCGTGGAGCCACCGGCTTCACCGAGGAAGCCGAGCTCGTCGCTCCGGGTGGCACGAACTCCGCACGCTTCGGCGCCGCCGTTGCGCTCGACGGTGACACGCTCGTGGTTGGGGCGCCCGACGAAGACGCGAACGGCTTTGACTCCGGCGCCGCGTACGTGTTTGCACGTCGCTCCGGAGCGTGGGCCCTGGAGGCCGTCCTCATCTCGCCCGCGGTCCAGGCCCACGACCGGTTCGGGCGGTCGGTTGCCGTGAGCGGGGACACGATCGCTGTCGGTTCGCCGTTCACCGGTACCGGGACGATCTTCATTTTCGAACGTTCGGGCGGTTCATGGCAGGAACAGGGGGCCCTCACGGCCGCCGTTTCGTTCGATGCGAACATGGGGGAGGCCGTCGCGCTGTCGGGCGATGTGCTCGTGGCCGGCGCGCCCCGCGAGGATTTGGTGGCGGGGGATGCGGGGGCAGCCTTCGTGTTCCGCCGCGCCGGTGCGACCTGGTCGCTGGAGGCCACCCTGACCGCGTCCGACGGGGCATTCGGGGACATCTTCGGGCAGACGGTCGCGCTGGACGGGTCGACGCTCGTCGTTGGTGCCATTCAAGTCAACGGCGTGAGCACGATCGCTGGCGCCGCGTACGTCTTCGAATACGGCGGGTCGGCGTGGGCCGAGGTCGCCAAGCTCTCGCCGACCGATCCCCAGCCGGTGCAGTTCTTCGGGCGGAGCCTCTCGGTCGATGGCGCCGTGATCCTCTGCGGCGCACGCGGGAACGTTGCGGGGTTCGATTCCGGCAATGCGTACTTGTTCGAGCGCCTGCCGGCGGGCTGGGAACAGACGGCTCGCTTGGCCGCTGACGACGCGCAGGCGGGGGACAGCTTCGGATCGGGCTGCGGGCTCGACGGTGGGACCGCGGTCGTGGGAGCGAGCGCCGACGATGATGCGGGG
>CAJXRJ010000773.1 GCA_913058555.1 uncultured bacterium | reverse complement strand
GTCATGACCTTGACGCGACTCGCCGTGGGGTCGGGCACCCGCTGGGCTCGGACGTAGTCCACGAAGTCCATGGGCCGCAGCCCCGCGCGCTCATCGTAGGCGAGACTGAGCTCCACGAGCTGCTCAAGGCGCCGCTGGTCCCACTCCGACGCTGTCTCGGAGAGCACCTTCGCCCATCGCTCGCAGAACTCGCCGTAGCCCCCGTGGGTCAGCGCCTCGCGGATGCGCCGGGCCGCCAGGGACGCGCGGTGCTGCCCCTCTTCCGTCTCCACCTCTTTGGCGTCGATGCCAAACGCCTCCGCAAACGGAGAACGCGCCACCTGCAGGCGCGCGATCCCGTCGGCGGGGTGATCGGCGAGTTGCAGGAGCGCCAGAATCCACGTCACCCCCGCCGCGTCCGTCAACGGATTGCCGCCCTCGTCGCTGGCCTCCACGCCCTTGGCCCCCAGGAGGAATCGAAGCCGCGCGATGTTCTTGCGCGCCCTGACCAAAAGAGCGATCGAAGCGCCGGGGTGCTCTCTTGCGAGCTCGGCCACCCGGTCGACGGCGAGCACGATCGAAGGATCGAGCTCGCTCTCCCCCTCCTTCTTGCTGCGCGCCACCCAAAGCCGGCTCGCCCCACGGAGGCCCGTACGCGCCGCTTCATGGGGCTGGTAGTCCGCCTCCCAGGACTCCGTGGCGCGCCGTGCGGCCCCATTGGATTCCCCCTCCAGCACGGGCCGCGCCGCGATGCCTTGGAACGTCTGATTGACGGTATCGAGCACCACCTGGGACGAGCGGTAGCTCTTCACGAGGGACTCCGGCGCCAACACCGGATAGCGCTGATCCATGCGCCCGAGGAGCCTCGGCTCCGCCCCGCGCCACCCGTAAATGGACTGCTTCACGTCCCCCACGCAGAAGAAGCTGCGGCCGCCCTCCGCCTGGGAAAGCACCTCTTCCGCCAACGGCTCGAGCAAGCGCCATTGCGAAGGAGCCGTGTCCTGGAATTCGTCGAGTAGCAGGTGGTCCAGCTTGCCGTCGAGCCGGTATCCAAGATCGGAAAGCCAAAGGTCCGCCGCGGCCCGCGCGGGGCCGAGCAGCAGCGCCCGGGGGAAGTCGCCGAACCGGTAGGCGCCCAGCTCGGCTCGCAGGGCATCGTCGGTGGCGGCGTATTTTTCGAGCAATGCCTCGGCCGCGAAGTTGCGGTGGCAGAGCCGCGCCACCTCGATCGCGGCCCGGTGATGATGGAGGATCAGGAACGCGTCGACGGAGTCTTCGGGCAGGGCCTTGCCGTAGTACTTCGGCTCCGCATCCAGCGCCGCCTTGGCAAAGCCCGCCTTCATGAGCGACTCCGGCAACGCATCGTCGCCGGCGGGGTCCAAGCCCTCGAAGGCAGCCAGGTATTGATCCAGCTGCTTTTGCCATCGGCTGTCCGGCTTGCCCGCCTTCGTCGTAGGTAGCTCCATCGTGCGGATCGCCGCCACCGCCTGCTCGAGCGCCTCCACGCTCGGCCGCTCGAGGGGCGTGATCTGACGCCACGCCCCGGGCTCCGCCGTCCGCGAAAGCTCATCGGCCCCTTGGATCGTCTGCACGAGCGCATCCGCCGCTTGGCGCGCCCCGGCGTTCTTCACCACGCCCCGAACCAGCTCGAGCTGTTCGTCAAGGCCCAGGCTCTCGAGCACGCGCGCGACACCTTCCGCCACCAGCGCGCTCTCCTCAACCTCGTCGGTAATCCGCCACTCCGGCGCGATCTCCAGCTCGAACGCAAAGAGCCGCGCAAGCCGAACGAAGAACGAGTCGAGGGTGCGCACCTGGAAGCGATCGATCGTTCGAAGGAGCGCCGCGAGCATCGACTGGCAGTGACTCGCCGTGATGATCTCGCCCGACCCGGGCTCGACGCGCTCGGCCGTTTCACGGAGGAAGCCACGGGTGTCCTCGCCCGCCTCGGACGCCGACGCCGCCTCCGAAAGGCGCAGCAGCACACGGTCGAGGATCTCCCCCGCCGCCTTGCGCGTGAACGTCGTGGCCAGGATCTTCTCGGGCGCGACGCCAATGGCCAAGAGCCCAGCAAAGTGATTGGCGAGCTGGAACGTCTTGCCCGTACCCGCGGAGGCGAGCAGAAGCCGGTGGGCCGTGATCGGTGCCGATTCAAACGGCTCAAAGAGGTCGGTCTGGCTCATCGCGCACCTCCCCGGGCACTTTCCATCGCTGCGTCTTCGGAGTCCTCTTCCGACTCCGGCGCAAGCACGAGGCCTACCCCAAAGAGTTCATTTTCGATCGGCTCGAGGATGCCGAGCTTGCCGGGCTCCGAGAGCTCCCCCGCCCGGATCCGACGCACGACGTCCCGCGCCGCGTCCAAGGCCGCTTCGCACGCGTCGGGGCCCCACCATTTCTGTCCAGAGAGGAGCTCTAACTCCGCGGAGGTGCCATCCCCCGGTAGGTTGACGTAGCCGAGTTCCGGCAGGTCGTTGCCGTCGATCAACTCACGTACCAGGTGGGCGTAGAGGGGCAACTGAAGGTCGCGCCACTCGCCGACCTTGTCTCCGTCGTCGTTCTTCTTGAACGCGCAGACGTCCTTCACCTTCTTGGCCTTGGAACCGGTCTTGTAGTCAAGGATGCACCACTCTGGTTTGCCTCCCACCTTTCGGTCGATGCGGTCGATCTTCCCTTTGATCCAAGCGGGCTCCTCCCCGGGGCCCATTTCGAGGGGCACCATGCCGGAGGCCCCGCCCGGACCGACACCAGAGGGCTGCCACTCCACTTCTTGGATGACCCACCCCTCCGCCGCCCGCCGTGCCTGCAGCTCGGCGAAACTCCGGAAGCGCAGCTCTAGCTGCCTGAGCTGAACGGGCACCGCCGCCATGACGGCGGCGGGGAAACGCTCGCGCCGGTAGCGATCGAGCCGCTCGGATAGGAACCGGTAGATGGCCCCTTCGTCCGTGGAGGCGGTCCACTGGCTCTTGCCAAACGCCTCGAGCACATCGTGGGCGATGTTGCCGAATCCAAGGGCATCGAGTTCGCCCCGGCGGTCGTCCACCGTGCGCAACCGGAGCTGACGGCGGACGTGGTAGGTCGCAGGGGAACGCAGGTAGTCGGCGAAGGCCGTGACCGTGAAGACGTCTGGCGCTGGGCGCGGCTGCACGAGCTCTGGCATCAAAGCCGCGCGATCGCCGGATCGCTCGACGGGCGCGAAGCGCGCGGGCTGCAGTGCATGGTGGAGGCGCGGAACGCTCTCGGCATCGGGCGCCGCGAAGCAAAGCCGGCTCGGAAACGTCGGGTCCCCGTCGCGGGTCTTGCGCCCGCTGATGAACTGCACATCGCGGCCCGACCCGAGGAGCGCTTCGAGGGTGAAGAGATCCCGTGCGAAGCGCCGCTCGTCGCTCTCGAGCCCAAGGCGCTGCCGCAGCCGATCCGGCAGGAACGAATCCCCGTCCGGCGAGTCCGGAACTCGCCCCTCCGTGAAGCCCGTGACGATCACGTGGGGCGCACCGTCCAGGAGCAACT
>CAJXRJ010000772.1 GCA_913058555.1 uncultured bacterium | reverse complement strand
TCCTTGTGGAGGGGGGCCGTGAGGACCAAGGGCTCGGTTCGCGCGCCGACGGGCGGCACTTCGATCGAGTGGGCGTGCAAGGTTAGCCGGTCGATCAGGGGCTTTTCAGGCATGCCCCGCTTCGGCCGGTAGCTTGCCTTAAATTCAGACAGTTTGAAGTCGCTGCGCCGGCCATAGAAGCGATCCACCACCAGGGGGAAGCCTTCGTAGGCCATGTGAACCCGAATCTGATGGGTGCGCCCCGTCAGGGGCTCGCAGCGCGCGAGGGTGTACCCGTCGAATCGCTCAGCGATGGAAACGCGCGTCTGTGAGGGCTTGCCGTCGGCTGCGACCCGCATCCGCCCGCTCTTTTTGATCACGGGCCCGATGGGCTGATCGATGATCATGGACTCGTCGTCCTCGAGGTAGAGCTCCCCCTCGACGAGCGCTAGGTAGCTCTTCGAGATGCCGCCGGTCTCGAACGCCTGGCGTAGCGCCCGCTCGGTCTCGATGTTCTTCGCCACCAGCATCACGCCGGTTGTTTCTTTGTCGATCCGGTGCAGGAGCCTGGGGCGGTACGAAAGGCCCCCATCGGCGGAGGGGGATTCTTCGTCCAGGTCCTCCACCCGTTGAAGGAGCGCGCCGGCCACGGAGCCAAGCTCGTGCATCCAACGCTCCGGCTCCACGGCGAGGCCCGCAGGCTTGTCGATCGCCAGGATGTCCTCGTCCTCGTGGATCGCCGGCAATTCGATTCCGGGTGCCACCGGACGCTGCGGCGCGCGCTCCCAATCGATCGTGCAGATCACGACCTGGTTGATTCGCAATCGCTTGCCCGGCTTCGCATCCCGGCCATCGAGCAGGATGTGACCGGCTCCGATTTCCTGGCGGATGAAGCCCTTGGAGAGCCCGGGATACTGAAGGCAAAGGTATTCGTCGAGCTCCAAACCCGCGCGCTCGTCGGTCACGACGAACGTCTCGGTGGCGCTCACGACGCTTGGACCCCGGCGGCCTGGTAGATCTCAGGCCGAAGAACGCCCACGTAGGGCAGGTTGCGGTAGCGGCCCGCGAAGTCGAGCCCGTAGCCGACGACAAACAGGTCGTCGACCTCCAGCACTTTGAAGTCTGCGTCGAGGTCCACCGCTCGGCGGCTCGGCTTATCGAGGAAGACGCACGTCGAAACCTCGGCTGCGCCACGTTCGAGAAACTCGGTCTTGAGCCGGCTCATCGTCTGCCCTGTGTCGAGGATGTCGTCCACCAAGAGGAGGTTCCGCCCTTCGATCTCGCCGGTCGGGAAGAAACTGATCTCGAGTTCCCCCGCCGTGGTCCGGTCGCCATAGGAAGACGCCGACACAAAGGCCAGCTCGAGGGGCACGGGGATCCGGCGGATGAGGTCGGCAGAGAAGATGCAAGATCCCTTGAGGATCGAGACGACCGTGAAGTCACGCCCGTCGTAATGCTCAACCAGGGCCTTAGCGACTCGGTTGATGCCTTGGAGGATGACCTCTTCGGAGAAGAGGACTCGCTCGATATCTGCGTGAAGGGACGACATTTGAGGGCGAAGAGAATAGCCGGAAGATCCCCGTGAATGTGAATCAATCGGCCCGGCGAGCCGACCCTAGGGATGATCCAGCCCACAGACCGGGCCCCAGAGCACGAAATCGAGCCTTGAACCTCGGAATCAGGGTGCTACCGTCATCTTCACGAGAGGGAGCGGGATCCCCGGCCCAGGGGCTTGGGCGCCGCTGGGGCCCATCCGCGTCGGACGTCGGTGGGCTCAAGGCCCTTGAGGTCGTGCGCTCTCTGGGAAGCGGATTCTCGGGCAACACAGTCCCCGAGGACCTTCAACGTCCCCGTGCCAGCACCGGCATGGATCATGCCTGGAAACGCCCTTCGAACCGGATCCCCAAAACCAGCTCGAACGACTGAGACCACCCTCCTATGGCAGGCGAGACACGCCTGCCGATGGAATATCGCGCAACCTATTTTGACGCCGGCGATACGTTCGGCGCTCAACGACATGACCGCTACAAGTACGACCAAACGCACCCGCAAGACAGAAGATGAACTCATTGCGGAGTACCAAGCGAAGATCGCTCGTATCGAAGAGCGCAAGCGCTTGGACGAGATGCGCTCGTCGCCCACGCTGAAGGACTTTGAGAAGTTCAAGAAGCAAGCGGCTAAGTTCGCCCAGGCGTGCGTCGACAATCAGCGCCACGACATTGCGAACTCGACACTCGCGCTGATTAACACGATCGAGAGGCAAGTCAAAGACTCCTGAGTCCTGCCCATGGGGCCCGCAAGGCCCTGGGTGAGCAAGTCCGCCTGGGCTCCTCGCCTGAAGCGGAAGCGCAAAGCCCCCGTCCGCCGCCCTGAGAGCGATACTCGGGGGTGGCTGCCGGTGCTGCATCGTGAACCCGCGCGCTCCCTCAAACTGGGGTTACGGCAGAGCAGAGATCGACGACGTGCAGGAACCCACCCTGCCCGGGCAACCGATCCCCTTCGCGGCCCAATCGCAGGATCGCCCCCCCTGCGGCGACCCAAACTCCGCCGCCGCTCTCGGGGCTTGCCGCCAACAGAGCGTCAATGCCGTCGGCGTCGTGGAATGAGCGCCGGATAACCACGCAGCCCTGCCGGTTCACGAACCAGAGCCGGCACCGGGCCTCGTCCCCCACCCAAACCCCACCTTGCATGGGCGCGATGGCCCTGGTCCTGAAGGGAAGCGGGATGTTGAAGGCGCGTTGCCATTTGCCACGGCGCCCAACCCACCGGCACAGATGCTGGGGCTTAGCGTCAGTCAGCCGCATAGACCGCTCGCTGGCCCTGGCCGCGGGCGGCCCCAAGTCTCCACAGCACTGCACGGTCCAAAGGCGTTGCACGCCCGCTGGTCCGGGTTCTATTGGTACCCGCGGGCCCAATGGAACCTCCTCTCTGGTGCAGTTGCGGCGCCCGAGAATGGCCCCTTCGGGCCCGACGGTCACCTGCTCCAACGGCCCATCGGGCCTCGATTCCACCGCAGAGTAGATCGTCCACTCCATCGGTCTGGCCGCGGCCTGAACCGCCACTGGTGATGTGACAGCGACAATGCACGTCACGATGCCGTCCCCATCGAGCCCAAGAACCCGATGGCCCGCGCGGTCCGCCGCCCACAGCGCCGTTCGTCCCGGGGACCTCGGGATCCGGCCCCCGAGCCCAAGTCCAAGCGTGCCCCCCAACCCGAGCATCAGGCCAAGGGCTGCCCGACGCGTGGCGGGTACCGGGACTTGGTTTGGCGCGGAGATAGGCGCGGAAAGCGGTGCGCGAGGTTCCATGGCATTCATCGGTAGGCCGACGAACGAAGCCCCGTGAAGTAACGCCTGAGCGCACCCTGCCTGGGATTTCCCGAGGTGTTCCGGAGCGGGGCGCCTACCGGCGCCGGCCTTGGGGCGCCACCGCCGAGGGGCCCAAAGGCCGTCTCCCTACCAAGCTGGCTCCCCTTCCTGGGTTCCATCACGTCCTTGGCCAAGTGCTAAT
>CAJXRJ010000771.1 GCA_913058555.1 uncultured bacterium | reverse complement strand
TCTACACACTGCATATCGTCGGCAGCGTCAGATGTGTATAAGAGACAGCCCCACGACCGTTGTAGAACGTCCCGTAGTCGTGGCTCACGACGAGTCCATGGCCGTGCTCCGCCACCAGCTCCGCCCCCATGCGCGCGATCCAGCCGGGCATCTGGGAACGTTTCACCGACGCCGGGTACAGGTGCACATTGCCGTGCACCTTCTCGACAACGACCTCCCCGGGCTGGGGCGGAAGAAGGACGTCAATGCGACCGAAGAAGGTCGAAAAGTGGCGCAGCATGGACCAGAACGGTCCGCGCTCGCCAACGGCGACCTGCCGGTCACCACTCACCATTAATAGGTTCACGCCCCAGAGGCTAACAAGCTGCGGTAGACCGCTTCGAGCTTGTTCGCGAGCGCTTCAGCCGTGAATTCCCTACGCGCGCGTTCTCGCGCGGCAACGCCGAGACGCAAACGCTCTGCGGGGTCCCCGAGCAAACCGCTCAAGGCTGCGACCAGCGCGTCTCGATCCGTCCCAAAGAGCCCCGTGACGCCCGCGGTCACGAGCTCGGGAACGCCCCCCACAGCCGTTGACACGACGGGTCGACCTGCCGCGGCGGCTTCGATCATCGCCACGGGCATGCCCTCCGAAGTGGAAGTGCCGAGCAAGACGTCCAGGGCCTCATGCACACGCTCGATCCGCGCGACCGCGCCCAGCAAATGCACGCGTGAGGCGATGGAAGGACCCAAACGTGCCAAGTCCCCAACGAACCTCTTCCGGAGCCCCCCGTCCCCGGCCACGAGGAGATGCGCTCCGGGGAACTCTGCGGCGACGGCCCTAAAGACCTCGAGGGCCATGAGCGGGCGCTTGACCTCCGCCAGGCGCCCAATCAGCCCGATGACCGGCGCCTCCGGCGGTACCGAGAGCTCCCGCCGAAGGGGGCAGGTGGGCCGCTCCATGGGCATGGACAGAAGCCCCTCCAAGCGCGTACCTGGATGCACCACCTGGACCCGATCTGAGGACGGCACGACGCCCAGGCGAATCAGGTCCGCCTTGGTGGTTTCCGACACCGCGAGCACTTGATCGGTGTGGGCGGCCAGCCGCCGCTCGACCCGCACGAGCAGCCGATTCACGGGAGCAGGGAAGTACCCCTCGAGCACGTGTCCGTGGAACGTGTGCACGCGCTTAGCATCTGGAACGGCGGTGCGGGCCGCCGAGCGGCCGAGCGCACCGGCTTTCGAAGCGTGGGTGTGCACGATGTCCGGCTGGAACTCCCGGAGCTCCTTCCGGAGGAATGCCCTCGCCCTCGCGTCTCCGCCATCGACGGCCGCAAGCACGCCGCGGCGCAAACCTGGTACGGAGCGAACGTCGACCCCGGCGGCCCGCAACTCCTCTTCAAGGGTCCCCTCCCCCGGCTCCGGCGCCCCCGTGAAGACCCGGACCGAGTGACCCCGGGCCGTGAGGATCGGATCGGATGCGAGGACCTGCCGGGCGGGACCGCCCAGGTTCAGCCTCGTCAGGACGCGCGCGATGCGCACAGTTCCTTGTCCGCTTGGCTTCGACTGGCTCCCGCGGGCCTTGGGGATTCGAGCCCCCCGGGGGAGACATGGTGCATCACGGCATCCTTCACGATCTGGTCGAGTCCCCAAGGACGATCCCCCAGGCCGAGGGATCGCAGCCGTGAAAGATCTGGCGTGCGCGTGAAGACCTCTTCGAAGTTCATAGACACGGCGCGCCTTGGGTCCCGCTGCACGATGCTCACGGGCTTGCCAAGCGGAACGCACTCAGCGTAGGTCCGCGCCACCAGGGTGGCGAGTTCAGAGATCGTGGCCTTGGCGGTGCCGCCGACGTTGAGCGGGCCCACAGCCACCTCGGGCTCGGCAATGGAGCGAAGCACGAGCGCGGCGACGTCCTTGGCGACCGCATCCACATGGGCAAAGGTCCGGACCTGCCGGCCCGTTCCGTAGACCTCGATCGGCTCGCCCGCACGGGCTGCCTCGACGAATCGAGGAAGCACCATTCCAGACGAGGCGTCCTGGCCGGGACCCACGACGTTGAAAAAGCGCAGATGCGCCGCTCCGCCCGCCCCAGAAGTCTCGTCGAGGATCTCCTCTGCGAGTCTCTTGGATGCGGCGTAGCGCCAACGGCCTTCCGCCGCCCGGGGACGCAGGGGCGAGTCCTCCCGGAGCGGGGTCTTCGCTTCCGCATAGACCTCGGACGTCGACGCCGCAATGACCCGTGGCCGCCGGCCTCCCGGGGCCGCGCCGAACGAGGCTGATGCACGCTCAAGGGCGTCGCGGAGGGATCGAGCTCCGTCGAGATTCTCAAGCTCGCAGCCCTCGGGATCGTCGAGGACTGTCCGAACGCCGACCCGCGCCGCAAGGTGAAGCACCAAAGCCGGCCGCTCGCCCAGAAGTCGATCGAGGACCGATGCGTCCCTCACATCTCCGACCTCAAGGTGGAATCGCCCGGGCCCGTCGAGGCCCTCAAGTCGTCCGGCGTAACCGGCAGAGAGATCGTCGAGCCCAAGCACGGTCTGCCCGGCGCGCACGAGCTCGCGGGTCACCGCCGCGCCGATGAAGCCAGCCGCCCCGGTCACCAGAATAGGGGCTCCAGCCTGGGGCGCCGCGGTCCCAGGGCCTGGGACGGTCAACGGTTGGCCAGCGGGCTGCTGCGTGGCCGCTTGGTTGGCCGCTTGAGGGGGGGGCGAGGACGCTTCGCGCATGGGGAGGTGTCGACGCGCGGGGAGCCGCGGTCTTCCCGAAGGGTCCGAGAAGTCTACTGGGCGCCCTGGCGGCCACAACGGCCAAAGGGCCAGGCCGATCAGAACAGCGTGAGGTGGTAGATCACCAGGGCCGTGTAGGCCGCTGTGGAGACCCCGAGCCCCACCCGCGCCAGCTGGAAGTTCTTGTGGAGCGTCAGGACCAGAAGGGCACCGCCAATCAGGACCGCCTTGATGAAGACGAACCCAAAACGCCCCGTCCGGAGCATCGCAGCGGCCACAGGGTTGACCTCCACACCACCCGCCTGGAGGTGCACGAGGGTGAAGAAGCTGTCCCCAATGTTCATCAGGGCCACCCAAAGCACCCAGAAGAGCACCCATTGGGAGTAGAGGTCGACGTACATCCCCTCCTGCTCTATCTCCCGCTGGGCCCCCTTCCGGCGGCCCCCGAAAAACGAGTAGCGCGAGAACCTGGGGGTCGGATTGACCCGGCGGTCGGGACTTCGCCTCCGGCGAGTGCCCGGCGCAGGCGCCTCGGCACCGGATTCGGCGGCTCTCAATTCCGAGCCCGCCTCCGCGTGGGAATGCTCAGACCGGTTCGACTGGGGGGACGGCGCCATCGACCTGAGGATCGTCCATCGGGGGCCGCGCTCCTCAGTCCAAGCCGTGGGTTTCCCGGGCAATGCCCGGAGGAGGCTCATAGAGGGACAGCGTCCGAGGGCGATCCCCCGCGGCCCTAGCAGGCCGTTGAACAAGTCGGCTATTCAGAATGTCGTCCATCGGACGCCT
>CAJXRJ010000770.1 GCA_913058555.1 uncultured bacterium | reverse complement strand
GTCGGCAGCGTCAGATGTGTATAAGAGACAGCTCCTGATGCGGTCTCCGATTCGAATCCACTTCTCGATTGCGGCGACCTGTGCGTTTCTTTTTGCGTTCAGCACGTTCGCCGGGCTGTGGTTGACAAGGTCGATGCCTTGGATCGCGATGCAGGTGGACCCGATCTCGACCGCGGCTCGCTACATCGACAATGTTTCCGGGTCCGGTGCCGCGGATGGAGCGGGATGTCGCTCCGCCCAGGCTGCGGCGCTCGAGATCGAGCGGCTCTTGGACTCCGAGGGTGACCATGAGATGGCGTCGATCATGGCTGGTCGACGGGCGCTGCTCCTTGCCGAGATCGGGGACTTTCCCGGTGCCCTCGAGGCAGCGCCCGATCCATACGCATCGACTTGGTTAGGCGTGATCTACGGCGGCGACGAACCCCCGCCGCCCGGTTCAGGGGAGGGCGACACCAGGCCGTTCGAGGCGGAGTTGATGATTCAACCTTCCGGTTGGTTGAGTCAGCGGGTCGAGGCACGTATTGGGGGGCGCGATCCCGACGAATCGGCGACCGAGCGCTCGTCGTTTGATCTCTACACCGTCCTGCAATGGCTCGTCTACGGAGTGGCGATACTCGCCGTGCTCCTGTCTCAGGCGATCCGGAAGGCGCTCTTCAAGAGGAGGGGAGCATCAGGCGTGGACATCGGATCACTCGACCTGAGATTCGGCCCATCCATGCGGGCGTTCTTCGTCGCGTCCGCGCTGTGGACCGTGCCCGCCTGGATCCTGATTGCCGTGGACCCCTTTGGGCTCCTCGGCATGTTTGTGATTCCCGTCGCGAGTATCGTCGCCATTGCCGCGATCGGACATCTCGCGCTTTGGGGCCCACTCGGCCATCGGCACCCTTTGGAGCCTCCGCAGAGCACGATCTTCGTGTCGCTCGGCATGGCGATCACCATTCTCGCGCTCGATCTCGCCATCGGCGACGGAATCGGTGCACTCCCGTGGCCCGATCGATTCAGCCCCTCCTGGGCGGAAGGCGTTGACGATCGGCTCTTCGCGCCCGAGTCGTCGATCCGAATGGCATGCGCGTTCGACTTCTTGGTGTGGGCGCCGCTCAGTGAGGAGTTTCTGTTCCGCGGAATGCTATTCCTCGGGATGCGAAGAAAGCTCGGCTTTGTGGGGGCTGCGACCGTGAGTAGCTTCTTGTTCTCGGCTGTGCACTCCTACTCGCTGATCAGCTCGATCAGTGTTTTTGTCGGAGGCGTAAGCCTCGCCTACCTGTTCGAGCGATCAGGGAGCCTATGGCCCTCCGTCGTCGCCCATGCCGGCTACAACGCCATCGCGATCGTGGCCATGCAGGTCGAATTCGGTTGATGAATGCGTCGTCGGGCTGGAGACACCATGATCCCCAGCCCGCCGTTGAAGACCGATGTCGCGGTACTCGATTGTGTCCCCGAGGCGGCGGTCCTGGGAGGCAAGGTGCCGCACGAGACCTTCCCAGCGGTCACGGGGCTCGGCCACCTCAGGAAGTCCGGCATGGGTCTACGGACGGTTCCGGACCACTCTGAACAGTGCGGGGAACCCGTGGATCGACCACTCCGGAGGATTAGGGGACGGGGTGGTCCTGTGAGAAGATCCCTTACGGCGCCGTACGCACCGAATGCCCCTGGGATTATGCTCCCCGCCTTACCTCGCGTACCCCGGAGAGAAATCGATGACCCCGCTGCTCTGCACAATTGCCTTTTTCGCACTCAACCAAGACCTGAAGCCGCTGCCGGAGGAGCGAAAGCTCGGTGGGACGGAACAGATCAAGCTGGACTACAGCCGGTTGAAGGTTCCCAAGTTGGGGGTGCTGGGGTGGACGAAGACCACGGTTGAGCGCAGTCAGATGGAGGGAGCGACGTACTTCCTGGTGCATCGTTTTGCCGAGTTCGCAGCGTTCGACACCGCGGGATTCCGGACGATGGAGATGAGGGGGCTCTACGACAGTGACCTCCGGCTCGTCCATCAGATTCAGCAGAGTGGGGCACTGGGCGCCGACCAAGTGGGCCTCGAGCTCCAGTGGGGCGAAGACGGCTTCCGGTGGCGCGAGGGGCGCGGTCGATGGGATGCTGGGGGCAGCGAGGTCCACCCGACGGCGGATATCGATGTTGCGCTCTTCGTCCACGGACTCTCGATCGCGACTCCCTGGGTAGCGCATGTTTTTGACGACACCTCCAAGGAGGTGAACGCCCAGACGCTGCAGCCGGGCAAGGAAGCAAAGGTCGACGACCAGAAGGTGACGATCTTCGAGGTCGAAGGCTCAACCCCTGGGCGGCACATCGTGAGCAGCGATGGCGACTACCTGCGTGGGGAGACGGATGCGTTTCAGGTCGCGAGCGTCGAGGTCAAGGAAGACATCGAGCTTGCGCTGCGCCGGGAACTTGCGGACAGCGAAGCCTTCAAGAAGGTCGTCGACCAAAAGCTCCCCGCCGCCTGGAGCGAGAAGAAAGGAACGTACACCAATGCGGTCCTCGGGATGAGTCTCAAGCTCCCCAAGGGGTGGCAGCGGACGACAGATGATGAGACCGAAGGGACAGCCTTCCAGGTCTACTCGGCAGACGGGAACGCCTACATGAACATCGTTGTGGCTGTCCTGGGTACCGGGTACACGCTCGATGACTGGTCGGAGGGTCTCCTCGAGTCGTACCAAGGGATCGCGGAAGGCGGCGAGGTGAAGACCAAGAAGAAGTCGATCGCCAAGGCGAGCGCAGTGACTTTCGACTACGTCCTCGCAGGCGAGGCTCCTTTTGACGTCACGACCTATGCGTGGGAGCGCGACGGCCTCGGTATCGTCCTGAGCGGCGGCACCTGGCAGAAGTCGTCGAAGAAGCTCCACAAGGAGACGGCGAGCATCCTGAAAAGCATCAAGTTCGCGCGCTGAGTACGGCATGTGGCACCGTCGCCCGCAGTAGGCGTGGGCCCCCGAGTTCATCCCCGGTGTTGGTCATCGCTATGTCCTTAAGAAAGGGCGGGCGTACCGTACATCTGGGGGGGAGCGCTGCACCAAGGCCGCGCCGGCGCGCAGTGACCGGCATGGGCGTTGCCTAGTCGAAGAAGATGTCCCCCTCGCCGCCGCCATCCATCAGAACTTCGAGGATGTCTTCGAGTCCGAAATCGGTTCGTTTTCGAGGAGCCGATGGGCGGGGCCGGCGCTTCGCCCGTTCATTCTCGAGGTCTTTGCGAAACTGGGCCGCGGCCTTCGACGGGCTGCGCTCGGGCGCACGGTTTTGGTCTTGGGGGCGTTGCGGCTCGACTTCCTTTGCTTGGTGGCTTGCGACAACGCGCGCGTGGTCGCGGACGATCTCCAGTGTGGCCTCGAGCTCTTCGGCATCGAACCAGATGCCGTGTGGCTTGCACACATCGAGGACGATGGGGGTTGCGCGGCCCTCGAATCGGAAGTGGCGCTGGGCCATTGGTTCGCCGCACTCAGGACAACTCGTCCGCCGGGCATCGGACGTGCCGGGTGGGTTGGGATT
>CAJXRJ010000769.1 GCA_913058555.1 uncultured bacterium | reverse complement strand
GTTTGGAACGAGGGGCGGAAGGTGATGGCACTCGAGGCGGAGGGGATCGAACGAACGATGACGGTGGTGAATTCGAGGATGCGATTCACGAATACGAATGAGGCCGCCGCGGATATGGTCCTGCGGGATGAGGAGGGGGAGATTCGGCTGATGTGGGACTCGGTTCTGGAGCGCGGGAGCCGGATGAACTTGCTCGTGCATCCCGAGCACGTGACCTGGGTGGCGGAGGCCGGCGAGGGTGCGTCACACCTTGAGATCGCAGATGCCCGGGGGAGCCGGTGGTCGCTTCTGGGGATGGCCGCGTTTTGCGTGATCGCGGCGCTGTTTGCTCTGAACTCGTTCTGGAAGGCGCTCGTCGGGGCGAAGGCGCCGGATGAAGAGACTTGGGAGCAGACCTAGGAGCGATGCGGATCGTTTTCATTAGCGACACGCACACGCTGCACGACGCAGTGGAGGTACCCGAAGGGGACGTCCTGGTGCACGCGGGGGATTTCTCGTCGCGGGGTTTGACGCATGAAGTGACCGCATTCGCGGAGTGGTTCCGCAGGCATGGGCACCCACACAAGATCGTGGTCGCGGGGAACCATGACTTCCTGTGCGAGAGGGAGCCGGAGAAGGCGCGGGAGATCCTTGGGGACGTGACGTACCTCGACACGGAGGGTGTCGTGGTCGAGGGTCTCAAGGTCTGGGGATCGCCCTGGCAGCCCTGGTTCCACGATTGGGCCTTCAACCTGCCCCGGGGCGAGGAGCTAGCGGAGCATTGGGCGCTCGCGCCGAGCGGCGTGGACATGCTCGTCACCCACTCGCCGCCCATGGGCTGCCTGGACCGGACCGTGCGCGGGGAACACGTGGGGTGCGCGGATCTCGAAGCGGCGCTCCTACGCATTCAGCCGAGAGTGCACGTCTTTGGGCACATCCACGAAGCCGCTGGAACCGTGGTGCGCCATGACGAGTCCCTTGCGATCAACGCGTCGAACTGCGACGTGCGCTACCGGCCGGTGAACCCGGCCGTATGCGTCGACTGGGACGTGGACGGGCCGCGGCTGGTGGAGAGCGGCCGCTGAACTGGGTCGCTGAACTGGGTCGCTACGCCGGCCGGGGGGGGCGTGCCGCTGAGGAGCGTGAGGATGGCGGGCTCGCGGCTTTGGTCGGTGGCCCATTGGAGCGCAGTGCGGCCCTGAGCGTCGGGCTGTTGGGGGTCGGCGCCAGCTGCGAGGAGAGCGCGGAGGACGGGTTCAGTGCACCTGGTCGCGGCGTAGTGCAGGGGCGAGATAGCCTCCGCGGGGTGGGCCCTGTTGACGTCGGCGCCGCAGGAGATGAGGTGTTCGATCCACGGGAGATCCCCAACGTAGGCGCCGTAGGCGAGAGGCGTCAGGTGCTCGTAGCCGAACGCGTTGATGTCGGCTCCGTGGGTGATGAGGAGTTCGCCGACCTCCAGGGTCGGCCCGGAAAGGGGGCGGCCTCCCCCATCGGGGTCGGCGCCGTTGACGTCGGCGCCGGCCTCGATGAGGAAGCGGGCGATCTCGAAGTTCTCATTCGACACGCAGAGCGGGAGGCGGCGGTACGTCGTGCCGTTTCCGCGGGTGAAGACGATCGCCTCGTGGGCAAGCGCGGGCTGCTCCCGGAGGAGACGCTCCATCTCGATGGCGTTCTGCTCGCGGACGGCGACTTGCCAGGGCTCGTGGATTGTTTCGCTCATGGTGGCTGGTCTGGACGGTGGAAGAGGCAGAGAGGTCAGAGCTTGAAGTCTTCTTTGCGGAGACCGAGGCGCTTGAGCTTCTCGTAGAGGGAGCGGGCGTGGAGACCGGAGCGTTTGGCAGCGTCGTTGATGTGACCGCGGCATTCGTGGAGAAGGGATTCGAAGTAGGCGCGCTCGAACCCATCGATCACCTCTTCCCTGGCTTCTTTGAAGGGCCGGTCGGAGTGGATCGCGGTGGAAAGGGGCGAGCCACTGGACGAAGGAAGGTGCGAGTCGCCAGGGCGAGTCGCTGGATCCACGGAGGGCGCCGGTTCGGCGCGACCCGCAGTGAGCACCGAACCGGTCTGGACTTCGAGGGGCAGGTCCTCGAGGGCGATCAAGCGGCCCCGGGCGAGGATGACCGCCCGTTCGGCCACGTTGGCGAGCTCGCGGACGTTGCCCGGCCACTGGTAGCCCTCAAGGAGCTCCATCGCATCGCGGCGGACACCTTCGATGGGGCGGCCCATCTCGGTTCGAAAGTGCTCGACGTTGCTTTCGAAGAGCGCCTCAATGTCTTCCCTCCTCCTTCGGAGCGGTGGGACCTCGAGACGGACGACGCTGAGACGATAGAAGAGGTCGGAGCGGAAGCGGCCCTCCTCGACTTCCCGTACGAGATCCCGGTTCGTTGCCGCGATGAGCCGCACATCCACCTCGACCTCGGTCTCCCCCCCCACGGGCTGCACACGCTTGTCCTGCAGCACGCGCAGGAGCTTGACCTGCACGCTCGGCTCCAGCTCCCCGACTTCGTCGAGGAAGAGGGTGCCGTTGTGCGCGAGCTCGAAGTAACCCTTGCGCGCGCGGTGGGCCCCCGTGAACGCGCCCTCCACGTGACCGAAGAGTTCGCTCTCCAGGAGGGACGCCGAGAGGGCGCCGCAGTTGACCGGCA
The DNA here is from genome assembly GCA_913058555.1 of uncultured bacterium. Lineage (GTDB taxonomy): Bacteria > Planctomycetota > UBA1135 > UBA1135 > Saltatorellus. The sequence goes on along the minus strand of CAJXRJ010000769.1, from coordinate 887 downwards.
CAAACGGACCCGAACGGCGGGCGCTCTCCTCGTGGATCGCCCGTGAAAGGTACTCCTTCCCGACGCCCGTCTCGCCGAGCACGAGGAGCGTGCTGTTGGTGTCCACCACCCGCCGCACGAACGTCAGGAACTCCTGCATGGAGGGGCTGGCGGACGCAAAGGCGCTGAGCCCCGCGACGTCGCCCTCGAGCCGATCGGCGAGCAGCGACTGCTGGCGCTGCTCCGCAAGCCTCCCGGTCACCCCGGCGAGCGCATCGACAATGGAAGGGTGGTCCCCATCGATATCGATGACGGCGAAGGCTTGGGCCGCCTGGAGCTCCGCCCGAAGCGGCTCCTCCCCACCGGTCACAAACGCGATGACCTCGGGCGCCTCAGGGGTCGAGCGAAGGTCACCGATGAACGCGGCGGTGGAGCCGACGATCGACTTGGCGTCCAGGGCAATCAGATCCGTCGCGCGTGCGGAGAGTTCGCCCCAGAGCGTCGAGTCCGCGGCCAGGCCCCGTGCCTCGACCCCTGGGATGGCCTCAAAGGCCTTGGCGAGCAGCTCCGCGTACTCAGCGGAGGAGGCAACGACGAGGGCGCGAATCAGCATCAGGACTCCATTCTATCGGCAATCCACCACCGTCATATCGGATTCCAGCTTCCGAATTGGAAGTGCTCCCCGGCAAAGGGCTGCGCCCACCCTGGGTCCCCCCCCGGTGTTATTCCTTTCCTCCACCTCGACTTACGCCGCATTCAACGCCGCCGCCCACGGACGCGGCACGGTCCGTGCCTAGGGGGTAGGACCGCGGGGCGACCTGAGCCCCTCCCCCCCCAAAGAAGCAACCCGACATCCTCGTCCTATGCTGTCTCTTATACACATCTGACGCTGCCGACGATATGCAGTG
>CAJXRJ010000768.1 GCA_913058555.1 uncultured bacterium | reverse complement strand
CACACTGCATATCGTCGGCAGCGTCAGATGTGTATAAGAGACAGCTCCTCCAGCGCACCCCCACGCACAGCTCTTCCTACCTCGACAAGAGGCCCTCCTCCGATGATCAAGCTCGAAGCCGGCGAACGAATCGGCGCCTATCGCGTGCTGGAATTCCTAGCACGGGGCGGTTTTTCGCTCGTCTACATGGCTGAAGACGAAGCCGGCCAAAAGGTCGCCCTGAAAATCGGCGACGTCGCCGGTGGCGGCCGCTACGTGACTCGATTCCTTGAGATCACGAACAAGCGCCAACCGGAGGGCATCAGCCCCGACGAGACGCCTGCCGAAGCGATTTTCTTCCGCCAAGACGGCGTACGCATCGACTTCCTCGATGTGCATGAGATCGATGATCTTGTGCGCAGTGAAGCGGAGCTCCTCAAGGGCATCAAGAACCCCAACGTCGTTCGGGTCCGCGATTGCTTCCGCCACGACGGCCGCCCCGTCATGGTCATGGATTTTGTCCGCGGCAAGACGCTGCGCGAGAAGATCCGTGCCCTCGAAGGCATCCGCCTCAACTGGTTCCTGACCATCGTGCGCTCGCTTCAGAAGCTCCGCGACACGACGGACCTCGGCTACCACGGCGATCTCAAGCCCGAGAACATCATCGTCAAGCCCTCTGGTTCCGTGGTCCTTGTGGACCCGGCCATGCGCGCCGACGAGCGCGGCGTCATCACGACGACGCCCCACTACAACCCCTTCCTCCTGCGGGACGCGAAGGCGGACGTCATGGGCATCGGCGTGATGCTCTACGAGATCCTCACCGGCGTCCTGCCTTTCGACGACGTTCCCTGGCAATACGCCGGGCGTGAGCAAGGCGGCGAAGTCGAGCGGCTCTCGATGAGCTTCTTCCTTTCCTACGCACCCCCGAAGGACCTGAACCCGAACACGCCAGATGCCCTTGGTCGCATTGTGTACCGGTGCTTGACGGTTCCAGAGTACGGCCTCGAAGAGCTGGAAACCGACCTCGTGGACTTCCTGCGCAAGGACTGAGCCAAGCCGTGGCCCCATGCAAAAGGAGCGCGCCCGCCATTGCGGACGCGCTCCTTTTGCATTTGACCTCGGTTCGGCCCGGGCGCTATCCCAGGCAGTCCATGGGCTTCCGCCCCTAACCCCTCCCGTCCCGCCAGGTCTCCTGCCCCATGTGCTTGGCCGCGCCCTCACGGGCCCGCTCCTCTAGACGCTCGACGATGTGGCTATCCGTCCATCCTTCGAGCCTCTCTTGTGCCCGGTCCCAAAGGGCGACCTTCTCACGGCGCAGCCAACGCGCATGCCGCGGCACATCGCCCTCGACCATCAGTGAGCTCGCCCGCATCTCCCCCTGGAGCTCCTTCACGACGGCGATAGCAGCACTCTGGTAGGCGCTCACCGAGGCGAACAGCCAATCGAGCACCTTCGTCAGGTATTCCTCGACCCCCCGCCGGGCCTCCCCACTCCCGCCGCTCGCGAAAAGCGCGCCCATGACGCCCCGGAAGTGGTCGTCAGATCCCGGCATCCGCGTGTGCATCGCAGGTCGGCGAGTCACGTCCCCGGCGACCGTGGCGATGATGCGCTCGGCGTTGCGAATGAACGCAAACGCCTCATAGATGAACGTGTCCGTGACTCCCACCCCGTCCGGGGGCAACACGCCTTTCACGTCTTGCTTCACGAGCGCCGCTAGCAGCGGTGAATCCTCGCCCAAAGGCACGAATTGGGGGACCGGCTCCGCGACCCGGCCCTCGGCACCGCCAGCGCTGACACTTGAGGTCGGTAGCGTTTGCTCCATGACGCGCTGTACTTCCCGCCCAAGTTTCCCCATCGCACTCTCCCCACCGAGAACCTTCACCTCGACGGCTAGATCATGTCCCCCAAGGGTCATGGTCCTTCCAGCGACCAGCGTCGGCCCCTGGAGCGCCAACCCGCCCACAAACGTCCCGTTGCTGGAGCCGAGGTCCTCCGCCAAGACGCCGAAATGCACGGCCAAGTGTCGCCCGCTCACGAAGCTCTGCCCGAGGACAACGTCGCAGTCCTTGGAGCGCCCGATGATGACGGCCGGCCCGCTCGCTTCGTAAAACACGGGCTCCACCCCGACCTCGGACACCTTGACCTGAATGCGATGGGCAGGATCTGACATAGCGGAGCAGCATACTCCACGCAGTCTCCGATGCCCCAGGACCGGGGGGAGGGAGCAGGCTCCGGAGCCGCTCAATGGGTCCAGTCATAGGGCCCCGTCAGCGCGGCTCGTTCGCTTCGGCGCCGCCGAGCTCCTCAAGTAGCCCGTCCTGCCCAAGCTCAACGGCCAGGGCCTCCACAAGCTCGCGGACCGCCCGCCCGCGACCGGCCTCGGGCCCTTCGATCGCCCCCTTTAGGAGCTCTTCGAGCTCCGGCGTCACGGTCCCGGGGCGCAGGCCCTCCACGAGCTCAGTGATTTCTTTGCGATCCACGCTGTTCTGTTCCTGCCTCGCCGCTGCGCGCGAGGTCCTGACGACGAGCACCATCATCAGGATGCACGCCAGCCCCAGGCCCACAAGCAGGGGACGCCGCTTGATGCCGGCCCATGCGCGCATCACGGGGTTCAAGTGCCAGGCGGAGCCCACACGTCCTTCGATGAACGCAACGATGTCCCCCATCAGCTCTCCGACGGACCCGTAGCGATCCTCGGGCGCGATGGCCATGGCTTTGGTCACGACGGCGCGGAGGGCGAACGGTGACTTGGGAGCGACCTCACCGATCGGGTCCGGCCCCTTCCCCTGGCGCAGCGCTTCCAACACCTCCTGCGCCTGGGCACGGCCCCGCGCGTCCTTGTAGGGCGCCCGGCCCGCGAGGATGTGGTAGAGGATCGCGCCGAGGCCGTACACATCGCTCCAGATCCCGACCTTGTCCTGGTCCGCCACAGCCTGCTCTGGCGCCATGTAAAGCGGCGTTCCAACCACCTGGTTGTCGAGCGTGAGTCCGGCCTCCCCGGTGGAGACACCCGCGGAGACACCCGGCGCGCCCTGCCCCTGGCCACGGCCCCGTTCCACCCGGCGGACCAGCCCCCAGTCCACGACATAAACGGCCCCAAATTCTCCCACCATGATGTTGGCGGGCTTGAGATCCCGGTGCATCACGCCCTTGTCATGGGCGTAGCTGATGGCTTCGCAGGCCTTCAAGAATGCACCGAGTGTGCGCGTCAGCGTCCACGGGCTATCGGGGCTGTGCATGCGATCGATCACCTCGGCCAAGGACCGCCCCTTCACGAGCTTCATCGTGAAATACGGCTGCCCCGACGCGCCGACCCCAAAGTCGTGGATCGGGAGGATGTTAGGGTGATCGAGCTGAGCCGTCGTGCGCGCTTCTTCGAGGAAACGCCCCTGCGCCCGCTCCTGCGTGGAGTCATCGACGAATTGGTTCGGCACGACGTACTTCTCGTGCAGGAGCTTGAGCGCAACCTGACGCTCGAGGTCCTCGTCCCATGCGCGGTGGACCGCGCCCGCCCCCCCGGCGCCCAGGGACCCCC
>CAJXRJ010000767.1 GCA_913058555.1 uncultured bacterium | reverse complement strand
ACCCCCAGGGGGTCGCGTACCGCCTCACGGGCGGGGCCGAACTTACTCGGCCGCGGGGGCGTCGCCCGAAGGCGTAGCGGCCGGAGCCGCTTCAGCGCCAGCCTCGGGGGCCGGAGCAGCAGCGGCCGGAGCAGCAGCGGCCGGAGCAGCAGCGGCCGGAGCCGGGGCGGGTGCGGCCGGAGCGGCATCAGCCGCCGGGGCGGCATCGCCGTCCCGCTCGGGAAGCTTGTTACCCGTGGTCGGACGCACGACGTCTCCGGGGACCGGAGCCTCGCCATCGTCCTTACGCTCGGCGGAACCGACGGCCTGGAGGTTGTCGGTGTGCTGGTGCGCACCGGCCTCGACCGAGTCAACGAGTTCTTCAACGAGCAAACGAACCGACTTCAGCGCGTCGTCGTTGCCAGGAATCACGATGTCGACATCGCCCGGATCGCAATCAGTATCGAGGATGCCGATGACGACGATGCCCATCTTGCGGGCTTCGCGGACAGCGTTGCCTTCGCGCGACGGGTCAACGATGACCATGGCGCCGGGCATCTTGTCCATCTCGCGGATGCCGCCGAGGTTGCGCGTGATCTTGCGCAGCTCGCGGTTGATCTGGGCAACCTCCTTCTTCGTGAGCTTCTGCTGCTCGATGGCCTTCTCGTCGAGGGCCTCCAGCTGAGCGAGTCGCTTCAGTCGGCTGCGGATGACGCTGAAGTTGGTCAGCGTTCCACCGATCCAACGCTCGGTCACGATCGGCATGCCGGTGCGTTGGCCAGCGTCTTGGATGACGCCCTTGACCTGACGCTTAGTGCCAACCCAGAGGACCGACTGGCCCTCGGAAGCGATGCGGAAGAGGAGGTTTTGCGCGCGGAGAAGGCCCTTGACGGTCTCGCGCAGGTCGATCACGTGGATCATTCCGCGACGGCCGTGGATGAACGGGGCCATTTTCGGATTCCACCGCGACACGCGGCATCCGAAGTGCACACCAGCTTCAATAAGCTTCTGTGCGGTGATGTTACTCATGGGGTCTGTGAACGGTTAAGAGACGGCCGGAACAGGAGCGACTCCTGAACCGGAATTAGGGCGAAGAGTCTACGCAGGACGGGCCAAAAGTCCAATTCCGAAGCGCGGAAGGACGAAAGTTGGCCCGAATATCGGTTCATGGGCGCTGGGACCTCGGCTTGTCGGAGCCGCGTAAAGTCGCCCGGGATATGATTCACATGCCGTGGATCAGGGGCGCGAGCGCAGCTCGACGCCCTTGGATCGACATCGCCGGGCCGCCCCCGTGGGCCTAGCTCCTTCCGCGCTCCTCCTTCCGCGCTCCTCCTTCCGCGCCACAGCGCTCGAGGCACCTTGCCCTGCCCGAAACGCCTTCTAGTCCTCAGCGCCCCCGATGACGCTGAAGCGCCCTTCCCCACCGCGGTCCGTGACGTATTTCGGCCCCTGGAGGCCCTGGGCGTGCACGTCGTCATCGCTGAGTCGCTCGACGATGCCGTCCAGGAGATCTCGGAGCACGCCGTCGACGTCCTTGTGGTGACCCCAGGGGCGGTGAACTCAGGCGCAGGCCGCGGCCCCAACCACGAGGGGCCCACGCTCAAAGCCCTCGCACGCCGCCTGGAGCGGGCCCCAGGCCTCGACCTCAGCGCCCCACGGAGCCTGCCCCCGGTCCTGGTGGTGGCGGACCCCGTCGACCCAATCCCCGCTGTCGTAGCTGGCCGCTGCTTGCTCGACACCGCCGCGTGGGACATCGTTCGACGCGACGCCCCCCCCGAAGAACTCCTCTTGCGGGCCGAACATCTCATCGCCCAGGCCGAATCCTCGGCCGAGCTGAGCCGCGTCCGCTACCAAGCCTCCCACGACGACCGCACCGGCCTGCTGCGCCCCGGCCCGTTCGACGAACGGCTCCGCGCCCACTTCTCAGCGGCCGGCCGTCACCGCCTTGAGCTGGCCCTCGTTCTCGTGGACCTGGATCGATTCGGCGAGGTCAACAAGCGCTACGACCACACCGTCGGCGACGAGCTGATCGCCCGAGCGGGGAGCGTGATCCGCATGAGCCTGCGGGCGGAGGATGTCGGGGCCCGCATCGGTGGCGACGAGTTCGCGCTCATCCTGCCGTACACCCACAAGGTCGCCGCGGCCCGGGTGGTCTCCCGACTCACCGGTCGATTCCGCGCCCTCAGCGGACCGCCGCCGAGACACTTCCGTGGCCCCGGCGCCCCCGGCGAATCGATGCCCAGCGAGACCAACTCGATCGCGGTCTCCGCGAGCCTTGGTTTCGAGACCTTCGACGGATTCGACATCGACACCCCAGACGAGCTACGGCGAAGGGCAGAAAAAGCCCTCAACACCGCCAAGTCTCGCGGCGGCAACCAGGGCGTCTACTACCGCAACATCCAATCGCCCGAGGGCCGCGAAGATCAGCCCGTCAGCGATCCGGGCCTTCTCCGCCCCCAGACGCGGTCCACCGATGGCGACCCATCGCGGGAAGAGTCCGCGCCCCCCTCCCGACGAGCGGACGACCCTCCGGCGGACACGCCCTTCGTGCCTTGGCGTCAAGAACGCCGCGGGTAGATCACTTCACCAGCATGACCCGCAGCCAATCGGCGCGGTCGAGGGTGAATTCGCCTGCGGGGTCGACCTCGAGCACGAGCTTCTGAACACCCAGCAGCTTCACCGGTGCGGGACGAACGGCTGCCCCGCCGGCGCGCAGCAATTCGCTTTGCCAGAGGGCTTTTCCGTCCCCTAGCACCCGGAACTTGACGCTGCCCGCGCTACCGACGCGCGCCCCCGTGTCGTCGACGCCACACGCGAAACGCAGCTCCGTCCAGCCCTCGCCGGCGAGGTCCCAGGTCATTTGACTCGGCGCGTGAACGCCCATGCCGCGGCCATAGGTTTCCCCCGCCACGACCAGCGGTCCACCTCGGACGTTTCGATCGACCTGCATGGGCCAAGCGAAACCAAGGTCGTCGCCGAAGAGCGAGCTCGCCCCTTCTTCGTCCGGGGCACGCTCCCCGAGAAACTCGAATGAGCCGTCCGCCAAGACGACCTCGGTCAGGATCTTGCCCGGAAGCCGCACCTCCGAAGCCCCGCCCAGGGAGAGCACGAGACCTTGCTCGGGGCCGGTGATCTCCACGAGCTCGCCGCTCAGCCGTCCACCTCCGACCAGCGAAACGGACACCCGCTCCCGGGCCGCCCCCGCAGGGCCCTCTGCGCCTTCGGGCCCCTCCTCATCGAGGGGTGTAATGAAGAGCGCCGCCACACGCGGCCAGTCGAAGGTCCTTGAGCCGAGCCGCTCGTCTTCGAAAACGACGCCATCGCCCGTGAACTCCTCGACAAACCCCACGGCTCGATCGAGACTCCCCGCCGCCGCCAGCAGGTACAAACGGTCGCCGTCGTCGCCGGCAACGGGGGATGTCGTCACCGAGTCGGGAATGCGCGCCGCAAACAGCAACGACCGAACGGCCTCAACCGAAAGGTCCAGCTCCTGTCTCTTATACACATCTGACGCTGCCGACGATATGCAGTGTGTAG
>CAJXRJ010000766.1 GCA_913058555.1 uncultured bacterium | reverse complement strand
GCAGGGATTGTGGCGGTTTCGTGCGGGGCGAAGGCCAAAGTGCGGAGCCAGCTTAGAATCAGAACGACGCGACGAGGTTGGGCAGGAGCCAGAGCGTCGCCTTGGTCAGTCCAAAAGCGAGCGCCACGGCGAAGCCCAGCACGCCTGCGATCTCGACGCCCACGAGCGTCATCGCGGCGCGCCGCGGCGCGCCCATGCGGTCGAGGGTCCGAAGCTCCGCGGTGCGCAGGCGCGTCGCCAGGAGAAACACGAGAGCCACCAGGGCGGCCGTCGTGCCAACGAGGAACGTGCCGACGAGGTCGAAGAATCGCTTGATGCGGAAGACCACCCCAAGAAGGTCATCGATCACCGCCGTGGGAGTGACCGCGAGGGCCGTGCGCCGGGCGTTGACGCCGCTCTTCAGCAGGGTGGCGTCCTTGGTGGTGGGGGGCACCGCGATCACCGCGGAGAGCGGCAAGAGCGACGTGTCCCCGTGGTAGTGGAAGCTCGCTTCGTTGTCGGCAGTGACCTCGGCGTACTCGATGAGTGCGCCGCTCACCGACACGGATTCTTCGGTGCGCGACAGAACGAGCTCTTCGTCGATGTCGTCCGGCTCGGCGTGCCCGTGGGCGATGCCCTCGAGGACCCATGCCGTGCGGATGTCGCAAAAGAGGGCGCGGTCGTCGGGCGTTGCAGAAGGGGCGTAGACGCCGGCGATGCGCATCTTCAGCGCGGGGGGGCGCGCGATGTCGTAGAGCTCGGTGGGGTCCGAGTAGATAGTGTCCCCGGTGCCGAGCCCAAGTTCCTCTGCGAGCGTCGCGCCGAGGGTGACCTCGCCGATGCGGAGCGGGTCGCGACCGCTGGCCAGGGCGAGCCCCCGGAACTCGGCGTACTCGATGCTGGTCGCCACGATCGGGGCGCCCCGGGCGGTGAATCGCAGGTGCAATGGGATGCACAGCGCGGGACCCGCCTTGGAGAGGTCTTCGAAGTCGCGGTAGGTGACGGTGTCCAGCTCGGTGGGGCGGAAGTAGAGGGCTGAGAGCGTCAGGTCGTAGCGGTTCCCAGGCGCGCCAACCACGAGGGGCGTGGCGGCGGCTCGGGAGCGCAGGTCCGCGTCGTAACGCGTCGCGAGTTCGGATGCCGTCCACGGAACCCATAGGGCCAGCGCGATGCAGAGCCCAAGGAGCAGCGTCCGCGCGGGGTGGGCGCACACGTGACGCCAGCTCAGGTAGAGGAGGCCCTTCACGCGCGTCCCTCCAGACCCTGAGGTGTCAACTCGTGGTGAAGATCGCGCACGTCGATCACGCGATCGAAGCGCTTCAAAAGCGTGTGGTCGTGGGTCACCATGAGCAGGGCCGCGCCGCGCTCCCGGGCCTCGCCCAGGAGCAGGTCGAGCACGCTGCCGGCCGTCTTCGGGTCGAGGTTGCCCGTCGGCTCGTCGCAGAGGACGAGGGACGGCTCGGTCACAAGGGCGCGGGCGATGGCGACGCGCTGGCGTTCGCCTTGGCTCATGCGGCGGGGCCGGCGATCCATGAGGTGATCGATGCCGAGCACATCCGCGAGGGATCGTGCCTTCCCCCGGGCCGCCCGCAGCTCGCCGCGCGACGCACCACCGAGCCGGAAGGGAAGCAGGATGTTGTCCAGCCCGCTCAGGTAGTCGAGCAGTTCGAACTCCTGGAACACGAGGCCGACTTCCTTGGCCCGAAGCCGCCGCCGTTCCGCGTCAGGCAAGCCGTCGATGCGCACGCCTCCGAGCGTGATCTCGCCGGCGCTCGGCGCCAGGATGCCGGCGCAGAGGTGGACGAGGGTGGTCTTGCCCGAGCCGCTGGGGCCGATGCACGCGACGGTCTCCCCCCGGCGAAGCGTGAGCTCGTCCACCGCGAGCCCGAACGACGCGGCGCCGTGTTCACGGGCGTAGTTGAAGCGAACGGCGGAGAACTGGGCGCCGGGGATTCCCGCGTCACCCTGTCCCCCTGGGGAGTCACTGGAAGGGCTGGCCATAGGAGCGAATCAGAACTCGTCGGGTAGGTCCGCGGGCTTGCCCTTCGGCTTTTTGGCCTTGGGGTCGCCTTCGGTCTTGCCCTGCCCACCGTCGGCGTCCCCTTGGAGTCCGAACTTCTTGAAGCCGTTGGACGTTGCGAACTCGAGGTCGCTCATGGGGGCGGCGTCTACCCTTCGCTGCTCCAGGGGCTCGCTCGCCATGATGCGCCAGCCTTCGTTCCCAGCATGCACCGTGTAGCGCGCGCGGTACTCGTTCGTGCGCGTGTGGGCGTGGCCCCAGTGGGATACGACGCCGTCTACCTGCCATTGCACGTTGAGCGTGAACCCCGGGTGCTTCCGCTCGCCGACGACGCCGATGGACTCCACCGCGATGTCAGCGTGGCGCACCTCGGCCACGCGGCTCACTGCGCCGCCGGCTTCCTGCAGCACCAGGCTCCGGTACACCTCGTCGTAGAGGGTCGCGAGAAGCTCGCCGTCGACGCTTTGGCTCAAGGCGTCGTAGACGTCGCTGTCGGCCGTGTAATCGAAGGATCTGTAGATGTTTTCGTGCAGGGGCTCGAAGATGGCGACCGCTTCTTCTTCCGTGGGGAGGGCCACCGCGTCGGCGGTCAGCTGCACCCCTGTGAAGGCCGCGAGCAGGAGCGTTAGCGGACCGAACAACGGGCGTCGCAAGGAACGCGGACCGAACACGAACCCGAGGAGCGCCACGCCACTGGCCGCAGCCGGAATCCACGGGAAGGGTTTCTCATCCGGCTCCCGCATCGGAGGCACCTCCGCGAACCGAGCCCGGCCTTCCTCGAGTTCACGATGCCATGTGAACTCCGGCTCGTCGGCCGTGAGCTGTACGATGCGCTCGACGCCCACAGCCGCCAGTCGACAGATGACTTCGATGGGTGGGTTGTCCTCCAGCTGGGCATTCGGCGGGTAGACGCCCCAGTGGATGGCCACGCGCTTCGGGGCCGACTTGCACGGGTAGCGCAAGGTCAGCCGGGTCTTCGCGACCGCGCGGGCGCCGTACTTGACGAAGTGGGGGATGAGGGTCGGGTCGCCCGGGTCGAATTCGAAGTCGCGGTCGAGCCGAGGCGGGAGGGGCTGAACCACCGTGCCGTCGATGGTGAGGCCGTTGTTCTCCCTGAAGAGTTCGAACAGGGCCTCCATGGCGCCGGGGGCCTCGACCGGGTCGAGCGTCGACGGGGCTTCCCGGTAGAACGACGTCGTTTCATCCAGGAACGCGAGGTTGGTGATGATCGCCATGCGCACCTCGCCGTCTTCGATCGCGACACGCAGGTCCACATCGGGACCGTCCTTGGGATCGAGGTCGCCGCGCCCGAAGAGACTCGGGGGAGCCCCGGGCTCGGGGTTGCCCCAGGGCAATGCCGCGCCGCTCCCAAGGGGGCTCACGGCCGCGCCCGCCGAAACGCCCAGGCAGCTGGCGACGAGGGTGAGAAGGATGCGTAGGGGCTGGGGCATGGGGCTGTCTCTTATACACATCTGACGCTGCCGACGAATATGCAGTGTGTAGATCTCGGTGGTCGCCGTATCATT
>CAJXRJ010000765.1 GCA_913058555.1 uncultured bacterium | reverse complement strand
ACGGAACCCAGGTGGTCTACGCCAGATCGTGGGCTTCGCTTGCGAACTACGGTAAGCCGACGCTCAGCGCCAACCGCGTCGCAAGTGCCCGTGAGTGGCTGGTCGACGAGCCGCTCATGAAGCGCGGCGACGACGCACGATTCATGCACCCGATGCCGATTCGGCGCAACCTTGAGGTCACTGACCCGGTCTTGGATGGACCGCGTAGTCTGGTGCTTGCCCAGGCCGCCAACCGGCTTCCGACGCAGAAGGGGCTACTGTCTCTTCTGATGCGTCCCTGACACTGAAGCGTCACTGGCTGGCCGCTCGCGCGTGCCCGCCGCCGCACCGCACTTCCTTGCTTCGCCCATCGCGCGGAGGCCCAAGCACCTGGGCCCGTCGCCGCATGGGCACCCACCGCATTTCTTCCGAGCATGGCCGCACCCGACTTCTGCCACCTGCACGTCCACTCCGAGTACAGCCTCCTCGACGGAGCCAACCGCATCAGCGACCTCGTCAAGGCATGCGGCGAGGATGGCCAGAGGGCCTTGGCTCTCACCGACCATGGAAACATGTACGGCGCGGTGGAGCTGTATCAGAAGGCCCACAGCGGCGGTATCAAGCCGCTGATGGGCTGCGAGGTGTACATCGCGAAGCGCTCGATGCGCGAGAAGCACTCGAAGAAGAACGGCAACGGCTACAGCCACCTGACGCTGCTCGCCCGGACCAATGAGGGCTACCAAAACCTCGTCAAGCTCACGAGCGCGGGGTTCGTGGACGGCTTCCACTACAAGCCGCGCATCGATATGGATCTCCTGCGGGACCACGCCGCTGGAATCTCATGCCTTTCGGGGTGCTTGGCAGGCGAGATCAATCAGCTGACCCGGGCCGGCAAGGAGAGCGAAGCGGAGGCCTGGGCCACCGACCTCCGGGACCTCTTCGGTCCCGACCACTTCTGGCTCGAGCTCCAGCGCAACGGCATGACGATCCAGGCGGACGCCAACGAAGCGCTGGTTCGCATGCACCAGCGCACGGGCATCCCCCTCGTCGCGACCAACGACATCCACTACCTTCGCGCGGAGGACTGCCACGCACAGGATGTCCTCCTGTGCATCAACACCGGCGCGAAGAAGGCCGACAAGGACCGCTTCCGCTTCGAGACGGACACGCTCTACTTCACCTCCCGCGAGGAGATGGGCCACATGTTCCGGGACCTCCCGGAGAGCGTGCCTGCCTCCATGGACGTGGCGGATCAGATCGACGTCAAGCTCACCTTCGGCGAGTACCACGTCCCTGAGTTCATCAGTGACACCGGCGAGTCCGCCGACCAGCTCTTCGACCGGCTGCTGGACGAACGCCGGATCGCGCTCTACGGCGATAGCGAGAAGGCGGTCGAACGCCTCGAGCACGAGAAGACGATCATCCGCGAGCTCGGCTTCGTGTCGTACTTCCTGATCGTGTGGGACCTCATCAAGTGGTCCCGGGACAACGGTATTTCCGTCGGCCCCGGCCGGGGTTCGGCGGCGGGTTCCATCGTCGCGTACCTGCTTGATATCACGCGCCTCTGCCCCCTCAAGTACGACCTGCTGTTCGAGCGTTTCCTCAACTCGAGCCGCGTGTCGATGCCCGATATCGATATCGACTTCTGTAAGGAAGGGCGCGAGCGGGTCATCGAGTACACCCGCGAGAAGTACGGCCGCGAGTGCGTGACGCAGATCGTGACCTTCGGAACGATGGCGTCCCGAACGGTCGTGCGCGACGTGGGCCGCGCCCTCGACCTGCCGCTGTCGGAGATCAACAAGATCTCCAAGAAGATCCCTGCGGGCCCCGGCGCCCCGCCCCTCGCGAAGGCCATCGCGGACGACCCTGACCTCGAGGCGTACAAGGACCTTGGGCCGGAGTGGAAGGAGCTATTCCAGTACTCGATCCCCCTCGAGGGCATCGCACGCCACGTATCGACCCACGCGGCCGGCGTCGTGATCACCCCCGGCCCCACGGTGAACTACGTTCCCCTCGGCCGTAACGGCGACGACATCACGACCCAGTATCCGGCGCCGATCCTGGAGGAGCTGGGCCTCCTCAAGATGGACTATCTGGGGCTGCGGACCCTGACCATCATCGATCGCTGCCTCGCCAACATTCGGCGCCGCGGTCTCGAGGCTCCGGTCGTGGACGAGCTTCCCCTCGACGACCCGAAAGTCTTCGAGCTCCTGATGGCGGGCGACACCCTCGGCGTGTTCCAGCTGGAATCGGAGGGCATGCGCAAGCTGCTCGCACGGCTCAAGCCCGACTGCTTCGACGACGTGATCGCCGTGCTCGCGCTCTACCGCCCCGGCCCCCTCGAGTCCGGCATGGTCGACATGTTCGTCGACCGAAAGCACGGGCGTGAGGAGATCACCTTCCCCCACGAATCCCTGATCCCGATCCTCGGCAGCACCTACGGCTGCCTCGTCTACCAGGAGCAGGTCATGCTCGCGTCGGTGGAGCTTTCGGGCTTTTCCCTCAACGACGCCGACAACCTGCGCAAGGCGATGGGCAAGAAGAAGCCCGAGATCATGCAGAAGTTCTCGGCGCAGTTCATCGAGGGCGCTGTCAAGGCGGGATGTGAAGAGGAGACGGCCCGCAACACCTGGGACAACATCATCAAGTTCGGCGGCTACGGCTTCAACAAGTCGCACTCCGCCGCCTACGCGCTGATCACGTACCAGACGGCGTACCTGAAGGCCCACCACAGAACGGACTTCATGGCCGCCAACTTCTCCTGCGAGATGGGCGACTCCGACAAGATCAAGGACTTCATCGACGACGCGAAGCGAGCGGGCATCCGCACGCTGCTCCCCAGCGCACGCGCTTCGGAGTGGGAGTTCATGCCCGAGACCGTGGCCGACGGCGGCGAGGCGATCCGATTTGGTTTCGGCGCCGTGAAGGGCACCGGGCGCGCGGCGATTGAAGCCATGTGCAAGGTGCGTGAGAAGAAGCTCGCCGAAGGCGCCGAGCTTGGATTCCACGACCTCGTCACCGCCGTCGATCCGCACGACATGGGAAAGATCGCGTGGGAGGCCATCATCAAAGCGGGCGCCTTCGACGAAATGGGCCACAACCGCGGCTCGCTCCTCGCAGCCGTGGAGTCCGCGATGACCGACGCGAGCCGGGCCGCGAAGGATCGCCGTGCCGGACAGAGTTCTATGTTCGACGCCTTCGGGGGCGCCGAAGAGGAAGAGACCGCCGCCACCACGGGCATCGATGACCGTTACGCCATCGAGAAGGCCGAGACCCTCGCGCTCGAGCATGAGGTCCTTGGGTTCTACCTCTCCGGGCACCCCCTCGAGGAGCGTGCCGGTCTCGTGTCGCTCCTCTCATCGTGCCCCATCAAGCGCCTGCCGGAACTGATGAGCGCCGGCGGCGAAGTGCGCATCGCGGGCCTCGTGCTGCAAAAGGCTGAGCTCGTTGTGAAGTCCGGGCGAATGGCCGGCGCCAAGATGTGCCGCTTCCGCCTCGAGGATCTCTCGGGCTCGGTGGGCTGTCTCTTATACACATCTGACGCTGCCG
>CAJXRJ010000764.1 GCA_913058555.1 uncultured bacterium | reverse complement strand
GAGACAGCGGTAGCGCCACGTAGATCCGAGCCGGTTCGCCCAGCCCATCCAACACCTCGGGCCCGGAAGTGGATCCGGGGAAGACCGGGACGTAGTGCCCGGGGGCGGGCCCCCGCAAGCGAGCGAGCGCCGCGTCGTCAGGACCCGCTGCTTCCATTGCCACCTGCCTTGGAATGCGTGGCTATAGGAAGTAGTCGTGGGACTCTTCCCCGACTTCGAACGGCGCCGAAGCGTCCGCGATGGCACCGTCTATCCACCAGTTCACGTCGTGGTAGAGGCACGTCACTTCCCGGCACTCGTGGCTCGCGTCGAAGCGGTCGAGCAATCCAGCGAGGGATTTGCCAGTGGCCTCGGCTTCATCGCTCGAAGACCAAGCGGCCTTCTCCCCCACCTTGGCTTTCTCCACGCCGCGGTGTGCGGGGCAGTTGTAGACCCCCGTGGGCGTGAGCACCTGGCGCAGGGCCTGCATGTGGCAAACCTTCGGCTGGGCGGTCAGGCTCTTCCAGGAACCGTCCTCCAGCATGCGGAGGTTGGTGGATTCGTACACGTCGAGCTCGTCCCCGGCCGCGACCTTCGCGCGTTCGACCTCGGAGCGGATGCGCTGGACCACCGCCTGCTCCTCAGCCTCGGCCTTACCGGGATCCATGACCTCAGCGCCGGACTCCTGGCGCTCGAGCACCGGCTTGTAGGCAATGTAATCGAATCCAAACCGGCGGGCGCGCTCGGCAGCGAGCACGATCTCGTCGATGTTCTCGTGGAGGTCGTTGTCTTCGCGGGTCGCGCCCGACCAGATAATGATGTAGCTGAATCCAATGCGCGGCGCGGGGTTGGCCTCCTTCAGGCGAGGCACCCACTCGCAGATCGAGTCGAGCGTGATCTTGGGCGACGTGGGCTTGTGCATCGCGACGAAGAGCTCGTTGGATCCGGAGTCCAGGGACATCCGAATCCAATCGCGCTCGTCGAGGAGCGGCGTGATCTCGAGCAAGCGATCCCCACGGCTGCCGTTCGTGACGATCGAAACCTGCAGCCCAAGCTCCTTCAGGAAGGCCACGAAACCGGCAAAGCCCGGGTACAGCGTTGGCTCGCCGCCGCCAATCAGGATCACGGACTTCAGGCCGCGACCATGCATCAGCGAAATCGACGCGCGCAGGTCCTCCTCCGCCAAACGGTGCTTGGTGTTGAGAATGTCCCAGTCGATGCAGTGGGTGCACCGATAGTTGCAAGCCGTCGTAAGGTCGAGGTTGATGGAGATCGGTGCGATCTCCGGCATCGGCGGCTCCTCAGAACCTTCGTCGCGGGCGGCGCGCACCGAGCGCCTCCACCCGATGTACGCCTCCACCACGGGCGCCACGGAGGGCTGGCGCAGCTTGGCGGTGAAGTCGTGGATCGAGTGTTTCATAGGAGCAGTGGGAGCCGTCACTCGCCTTGCCCAAGGGACCAGCCGCGTTCGCCGTCGAATCGGTACAGGTGCTCGGTCTTGATGAAGTCAAAGCCCGCGGTCTCGAAACGCTGAAGAAGAGCCAGCACGTCGCTATGGCTAATCTCGCCCTCCTCAGGGTTCACGAAGCGGCAACGCCAGTGATCGGAGCAGAACGTTTCGGGGAATCCGTCGGGGTACACCTTCACGCCGCGGTTGGTCACGATCCGAAGTTCGAGGGCGTCCGAGCCAAGGGCCTTGACCTTCTCCCCGAGGACGTTGGGATCTCGACCGACCTCGTCCCAATCGAGGAACACGTCGATCCCTCCCAGGGTCTTCACTGGCCTCGGCGCGGCCTTGCGCGTTTCGAAGGCCATGGTTCGGCCCTGGCGGAAGGCCGACCTGGCGAGGGTCACCGGCTCGTCACCGAGGCGCTGGATGACAGCGTTCGCAAACTCCTCCGTGCCCGCCGAGCCACGCTCGCCCTTCGAGTTGACGAGGTCGCCGGTGACGACGCCGTCCTCCAAGGTCCGCAGCCAGGCGTTCTGAATAAGGTTCGCGTGATCGGCCAGCCCGAGGTGAGCCAGCATCTGCAGCGAGCCCTGGATGAGAGCCGAGGGGTTCGCGATGCCCTTGCCTGCAATGTCCGGCGCCGAACCGTGGATCGCCTCGAACATGGCGAAGTCGTCGCCGATGTTCGCGGAACCCGCGATGCCCACGGATCCAGTGAGCTGGGCCACAACATCGGAGACGATGTCGCCGTAGAGGTTCGGAAGAACCACCACGTCAAACGTGCCCGGCGTGTCCGCGATGCGCGCGGTACCGATGTCGATGATCATCACGTCCGACTCGATGTTCGGGTGGCGCGCCGCCTCTTCCTCGAAGCACTGACGGAAGAGGCCGTCGGTGATCTTCATGATGTTGTCCTTCACCATGCAGGTCACGCGGCGGCGACCGGCGCGCTCGGCGTAGTCGAAGGCGTAGCGCGCGATGCGCTCGGAGCCGGGCCGGCTGATGAGCTTGAGGCACTGGGTGACCTCGGGGGTCTGTTGGTGCTCGATGCCGGCGTAGGTGTCCTCTTCGTTCTCCCGGATGATCGTCACGTCCATGCCCGGGTGCCGGGACTGGACAAAGGGATGAAAGGACCGGCAGGGCCTCACGTTCGCGTAGAGGCCGAGGGTCTTGCGCGTGGTGACGTTGAGGCTCTTGTAGCCGCCGCCTTGGGGCGTCGTGATCGGAGCCTTCAGGAACACCCGCGTCCGGCGGAGCACGTCCCAGGCGCTCGGCTCCATTCCCGAAGTCACGCCGGAGAGGTAGACCTTCTCGCCGATCTCGATCCGCTCGGGGGCGATCGGAACCTTTGCCGCTTCGAGGATCCGGAGGGTCGCCTCCATGATCGACGGCCCAATGCCGTCTCCGAAGGCAACGGCAATCGGGATCGGGGTCGTCGGGTCGGAAGCGGACATCGGCATAGGGAAATGGGCTCAGTCGTTGGGGGAGGCGTAGGACCACCCCGCGCAGGGAGGGCGGCGAACAGGGGTGGCGGCGAAGAGGATAACGGGCGACGCGCCCGACCACGGCCCCCCCAGGGGGAAGAAGTGCTCGGACGCGTCCCGGATGGCTCCGGGAGACGGGACACCGGGAGTGACTCCGGCAAGAACCTCGGGCCGGAATCCCGGGGGCCACGAATCAGTCGAGAATGAAGGTGATCTTCAGGGACACCCGGAACCCGACGACCTCGCCCCCCTTGATCACAGCTTCCTGGTCCTTGACCCAGGCACCGCGCATCTTCTTGATGGACTTGGACGCCGTCGCAACGCCGATCTTGACGGCGTCCTCGAAGCTCTTGGGGGATTCGGCAGTGATCTCAATGACCTTGGCAACGCTCATGGGATGGTCTCCTGGGAGAAGGGGGGTTCGATAAGGATGGAAGCACCGAGGGGACTGGCCGCGACGCGGCCCCGGGACAGGCCTATTGTGCTCGATTGAATCGTTCATGCGAACCAGAGATACGCCACGGGACGGTGGCTCATGAACCCCGGGAAACGGCACCATGGGGCTCGACTCTACGCACGAGCCCCCTTGATCCTGTCTCTTATACACATCTCCGAGCCCACGAGACTAGGCATGATCT
>CAJXRJ010000763.1 GCA_913058555.1 uncultured bacterium | reverse complement strand
GAGATCATGCCTAGTCTCGTGGGCTCGGAGATGTGTATAAGAGACAGGGGGAGGGCACGCCATTGCTGCAAACTACACGGGTTCCAAGGGTCCTTGGGCGCGGTGTCGTCTAACTTCTGCGGTCATGCTTGCTCTTCAAAGGCCGAGCCCGGAACGACTTGCGAAGATCCTCTCGCACCTCCCGTCCGTGGGCTTCAACCACAGCGCCGTAGGGACGGATCTCCTGCGGGAGACGGCGCCGGGTTTTGTCCTCGACGAATACGGCGCGGACCTTGGGGAGGGGGCCGCCACCTTCGACGCCGCCCTCGGCGCCCTGGAGGCCTTCGGCATGTACCCCCGGGCGTGGACGGACGTGCACTGCGAAGTGAGCCCGATGACCCTCGGCGCGGAGTTCATCGCCGTCACCCGTCAGCTTGGCTTCTACGGTCTCCTGCCCTGCCGCGTGATCGAGGTCGAGAACAACTCCGCGCCTGGGGAGAGGGTCCGGAGCTTCGCGTTCGGGACCCTTCGGGGCCACGTCGAAGCGGGCGTCGAGCGGTTCCGCGTGCGCTGGGACCTGGGAACGGACGCCGTGCGTCTCGACGTGCGGGCCGTGAGCCGGCCGGTGGGGATCACTCGGCTGGGGAGTCCCATCGCGCGCCGCATCCAGCTGCGGTTCCACCGGCAGGCAGGGCCCGCGTTCCTTGCGGCGATGGGGAGGACCGACGTCTAGGGACCCCTGAATGTGATGTCCTCAGCTGGGTCTTCAGCCGGGTCCCCTGCTGGCGCCACACGGCGCCGGTCAGCGCGACCCTGCCGGGTCCCCTTGGGCCTCGCGAAGACCCACGGCTTGGGCCGCAATCTGCTCGGCGGCATCGAGGATCGTGAACGATCCCGAGGAGTACAGGGCATCCTCGATGTAGATCATCCGGTGCTCGGTCACCGGCGCCAGGTCCTGCAGCAGGGGGTTGCCACGGAGGGCCGCGGCGCTCTGTGAGTTGCCCTCTGAGCCGGAGACCACGAACGCGTCAAAGGGCGAAGCCAAAAGGGCCTCGGCCGCGATCGTCGCGGAGCCCTGCAATCCAAGGTCCCCGGCGTGGTTTCGGTGGCCAGATAGGCCCAGGGCAAGGTCTATCGTGGAGCCCGAGCCGCACGTGTAGCTATCCGCGCCAAAGTTGCCGTAGGCCAGAAGTCGAAGAGCGGGCTCGGGCGCCGCGTTCTGGAGGGCCTCTCGCCGGGCCTCGAGCTCCGATCGGAACTCCGCCCAGCGCTTCTCTGTCCCCGTCGCCTCGGCAAGGAGCCTTCCCGTTTCGAGCAACTCGGGCCAGGTGGTCGGTTCCCGTACGACCAGGACCTTCAAGCCAACCTCGCGCATGCGGGTCACCGTGGCCGCGTGGGTCACGGGCGAAACGAGGACCAGATCGGGGGAGTAGGCCAGGACGTTCTCGGCATCGACTCGATCAAAGCGCGGGAGGTCCTTCCACCTCTCTGGATGGAGGCGCAGGGTCGAGTACTTCTCAATCTGGCCAGGCACGGCCTTCACCCGGGAGGGGTCCACGAGGGCGCCCACCCAGTCGGCCGCTGCCGCGGAGCATGGGACGACCGATCGGTCTTTCGGCGCCGTGATCGCACCCTTCCCGCCGGGTCCCTGGGCGCGGTGAACCGCCGAGCCATCCCCGTTGCGGAGGACCAGAACGAGGGCCAAGGCCGCGCAAGCGGCGAAGAGGACGGCTGGGACTGAGGTGAGGACTGGGGGGATTCGCATCGAAGTGGGGGCTTTGGCCCGTAGCATGCAAGCTGGGCTCCGTACCCGCACCTTCCATCCATGACTCACGCGATTCCGCGCCTGACCTTTGTCTCCACGGGAGGCGGAAACGCCGCACAGGTGGTGGCGCGGGACGTGGCGGACGCGTTGACACGGGGCGGCCTCCAAGTCGCCCTGGCGGTGGTCGGGGCGGACCGCGACATCCCGACGGCGGAGACGCTCCGAAAACTCAGTCTGGTGACGGGGCGCGCGGTGCACCGCTTGGACCCACGGCTGATGCCCGCGCCCATCTTGCAACGCACGATCCTGCGGGCTTCGGAGGGGGCGGATCTTGCCATCGTCGTCGCCCCGGCTCGTCCGCCGAGCTCCGATGGATGGAGGCCGGGCGGAGACCCGCGCGGAGATTCAGCGGGGTCGGGCTCCGACCGCCCATTGACCTCGCTCCTCTACGACGTGCTTGAGGCCCTGGACTCGCCGGTCGTGCTTTGCACCGACGCGGCGCCGTTTGTGGAAATGGGGGCCCCCGTGGTCCGCGGGACCCTGGCCGCAGCTGATCGCCTCGGCCGCCACGGGCCGGACGTGGCGAGCGACCCGATCGTCCTTGTTCTCGAACACGGGAGCGAGCGGTACGGGCCTGCGATCCAGGCCGCCGGCGGTTACGAAGTCATCTCTGTTCCGCCGGAATCCGGTTCGCCTGGGGCTGGGTCTGAACCCCGGGGGCCAGTCGCCTTTTCGTCCCGGGATCTCGAACGCTTGCTGACGCGCGCGCGCCGCGCCGCTCCGCTGCCCCCCGTGATCCGTCACCCGAGGCGCCACGCCCGCGCGCGGGTGGGCCTCGTTCTTGACGAGTGCTTTGACTTCTACGACGAGGAGAGTCTCGTCCAGTTCGAAGTCGCGGGTGCGGAGATCATCCCCGTGTCGGCATTGGAGGATCGCGCCCTCGAAGCCCTCGACGGTTTGATCATCGGCGATGGCCGCATCGAACGACATTCAGCCAAGCTTGCCAGCAATCGGCACTTTCGGCGCGCCGTCCGCACGGCCGTCGACGCGGGCGTTCCAACCCTGGCCTGCGGTGGAGGCTTCGTCTATCTCACCCAGGGGATCCGCACCATTAGCGGCTCGATGCATCCATTCGTCGGCGCCCTTGACGGGCATGCCCTTGCGATGGCGCAGCGGCTTCCGAGCGGGCATGTGGAAGTGGAGCTTGACGACGATTCGATCATCGGGCCCCAGGGCACCCGTCTGCGGGGCTTCGTCCAGCGAGGTTGGCTTCTGCGCGGCCTCTCGATTCCTGAGCGTCGGATCTACCGTACGGTTTCGGGTCCCCCGGATATCGGCTGTGGAAGCCATAGCTTGTTCTGCACCCACTTCCGGCCCTATTGGCCCTCTGCTCCGGTCGCAGCCCCCGCCTTCGTGGACCACTGCGTTTCGTATGCGGCGCTGCGTGAATCGGGATTCCGGATGGACAAGGAAGCGGGCGGCTTGGAGGAGCTGGCGTAGTGGCGGAACCTGGATCAGGGGGCGGCGACACAGCGGGGCAGGCGGGGACCGGGAAGCAGGCGGTTCTTCCGTGGACCATCTTGCTGGTGCTCCTCTCGATGCTGCTCTTGCTGCTGCGCGTGCAGGTCGGAACGGCCTCGGCGTTTGACTTCTCAGCGTCCACCGCGTTGCGCGCCATCGGGGCCACCTTCGGGCTCGTGGAGCCGCTGGACGGTGCGGCGCAGATCGTCGGAAGCTCGCGCCTCGTGGACGGGGTCACCGCTCTGCTCGTGGGCGCGGCCCTCGGCCTTTCAGGCGCGTTGCTCCAGGGGCT
>CAJXRJ010000762.1 GCA_913058555.1 uncultured bacterium | reverse complement strand
TCCCTGGCGCGTGGCAGCGGGTCCCCGGGTCAGGCTGAACCTCGCATGCCCACCGGTGCCCTCCCGAAGCGCTGTGATCTCGTCCATCCGAAGGGAAATGTCGCCGCCCGGGTGATTCTTCATGGGCGGTGAGAACACCTCGAACGTGCCCTTTCTCTGGTCCGCCCTGGGCTTGTTCTCTCCCAGAGCCCCATGGATGGCGCACGTGAGCGAAGGGAGCCGATCGACGGGCGTGGTGACGCCCAGGGGCAGGCCTGAGGCACAAGGAAGGGCTTCGAACGCCGCGTGTCCGAAGGCATCGAGACCGGTCAGCCAAAGGCTCGGCATCGGTTCAATCGCCTCCATGGATGGGTTGCCCACGGAGTCGGAGGGGAGCGCTGCGTCGTCCGCAGAGAAGGGGGCGGGCAAGAGCTTGCTCGCTAGCCATTGGAGGTCCGCTGCCACACCGGGGCCGGCGGCGGACTCCTGGCCTGGATCCGGGCGTCGGCGCAGCCATTGCCCCACGCGTTCGATGGGCGCCTCAAACGAGAGGAGTGGGTCGAGGGAGGCGTAGGCGACCCCCGTGGCGGAAACCGTGAAGCGATGGGTGCGGTCGGGCGCCGGGAGGAACCAAACGAAGGCGCCGTTGTGGGTCTTAGCCAGCGCGATCAAGTCGCCCACTTTGGCCGTCAGGGCCGGGGAATCGGGACAGCGCGCCGCGAGGCTTTGGGCGAGTTGCGAGCAGCTGTCGATCTCAAGTAGTGCCTGGAGCGCGTAGTCGGCGCCGCCAGTGGAGTCGAGCCGGCAAGTGATCCACGCCGAAGCCACCGCCAGTCGTTCAGGGAAATCCAGGAAGCCGATGCCGCCGTCGACGCGGCCGATGTCGCGCCATGAACGCACGAGCTTCGCCGCGGAGTCCTCCAGGACCAGGCGCGCCCGTTCGACTTCCTCAGGGTGGCCCATCGCATGGACCAGCTCGTACAGCTGCGCGGCGGCCCTCGCCGTGAAGAGCGTCGACGAGCGCCCGTTTTCGAGCTGTGCCAGCACCGAGGCTGCGATCGCGTAGGCCTCCGTGCGGTCCGCCTCGTTCTCGCTTGCGGTCAAGATGGCCGCCAGCTCGATTTCGAGGGGGACGCGGGAGGCCTCGTCGGTGGCCCCTCGCCGCCCCTCCAGGCGAATCGCTTGCACCGCGGCGCTTCGTTCCTCGGGGGAACGCGCCAGCTTCGAAAGCGCGATCGCCCGGAGCACCAAAGCCCTGGCCTCATAGGCCGTCGGGGTGAAGTCGAGGCTCTCGAGGTCGGTTCCCTTGGGGAGCATTTCGGTGGCGGTGGACAGGACCCAGCTGAACTGTCCATTGGCCTGGTGATAGCGCGCGATCGCGATCTGGAGCCTCTGCCACTCGAAGGAACGTTTCGCCTTGCCGGCGGCCAGTCGACTCAGGTGCCCGAGGCTCGCCGAGGCACGGTCGAGCAATCCGAGGTCGATGGCGACCTTGACGGCCACGGCCTCGTAGGCGCCGCGGCCCTGATCGCTCATTTCGCCGTCGTCTCCTTCGAGCCTCGCCCTCGCGATCTCGAGGTCTTCGAGCGCCTCCCGGAAGGCCCCGCGGGTGCGTCGCGCATCGGCACGGATCACCCGTTGTTCGTTGATGGCGTCGTCGCCCTTGCCAATGCGCTCGATGCGATCGAGTGTCTCATCCGTCAGCAAGGCCTCCACGGAGGCCAAGGACTCATAGCGGAGGACGAATCGCACGCGGCGCGCGAGCTCCTGCGCAAACATCTCGTCGTTGGCACCGTCCGCGCAGTGAATGGTCAAGCTCTCGAACCAAGCACGGTGGATGATGAGCGCGCGGGGGAGTTCCACGTACCCCATCGCGAGTCGCTCGGCGAGGCCCATGGCTGAGCGCAGCGCCCTGAGATCGTCGAGGTGTTCCGCCTGGAAAGGGGCGGGGTGTGTCTGGATCCACTCGTAGCAGATCTCGTATCCACGGCGGATGGCGGCGTAGCTTTCGGCTGGCGAAGCCGCACCGCCTCGGAAGGTCGCGTACTCCCGGCCCCACGCTGTCGCCAGGGGCTCGCTGGCCCCTTGGGGCCTGTCCGAAGCCGACGCCGAGTCCTGGGCGCGCCCCGTTTCCTCTTGGGGGGCTGCGGGGCCTAGCGGGGAGTGTGCCGGGCTGAGGAAGGAACCGAGTAGGAGCGTCGCCAGAGCGGGGGCGACCCAGGCGCTTGGCCTTGCAGGTAGACCTCGACGTCTACGGTCTCCGGCAGGGACTCCAGGATGTCGGTCGGGCAGCTCCACGTCGTTTCAAAAATGGGTGAGTCGGTCGTGAAGAGAACGCCGTGTTCATCCACTCGTTTTGGGCCGCGCTCTTTGATCACGACCTCGAAGACCACCAATCCGGTGCTCCTCGCCGAACTCCAGTCTAGGGGTTCAGGGAAAGGAGGCAGCGAATCGGTCGCGGGGGAATCGGCGGGCCCGGATCCCATGTACGTCGGCGCTGCTTCGGAGTGGCCTTGGGGCGTCGCTTCCAAGCGTGAGTTGGGGCCCCTGTCCTCGAGCCGCGAATGGGCGAAGAGGCCAATGCCTATCAGGATCAGGGCGGCCGCGGCGGCCCTGGCGAATGGGGTCGCCCATGGGGTACGGGAAGGCTCCGGGGACCCGTCGCCCCGGCCCTCGCCCGCAGCTTCTGCGTGAGAGCCCCCGGGCGGCGCCGGCAAAAGGGCGGTCCGGCCCGTCAAGCGAGGGCTATTGAGCCTTGGGCCAACGCGGGGAGACTCGGTGGACTGTGCCGCTTCGCCGCCGGCGGCGATCGATCGATTCCCTATGTTCCATTGCTCCTGCACGAAGGCGCGGGACTCCGCCAAGAATGACTGCTCTTCGGGGGTCAAAGGCGGGCCGCCGTTGAGGGCCCCAAGGATCGCGTTCCGCTCGGCGCGGAGCATCTCGGTGATCTCCCTTTCGATGTCCGGATTGAGGCTTGCCCCGACGTCCAAGTCGGCTCGCGTTCGACCTCCCCAGTCGGAGAGGACGTCCTCCGGGTCCGGGCTGTTGCTGGCTTCGTGCATCACAGGACACCTCCCACTCGAGTGCGGCAGGCGAGCATTTGCGATTCAGTGAATGGGAGCTGGTGCTGATTTGGCATGCGCCACGCGGTGCGAGACCAGGTGGTATGGGGGAGGAGCCGCCGGGCTGCGGCTGAGTTTCTGCTGTCCAGGTTGCGATCCAGGGAGCCCAGGTCCCGTTGGCGGCCCGGTGCGTGCGCTGAGGTGGGGAGCATTACTGGGTCCCTCCCGACGATGGTCTTGGCGGGCGGTTCCCGCCGTCCAGTCGCACGCGGAGGGTGCGGCGTGCCTTGTAGTACCGGGCCTTGAGAGTGTTGATGCTGACGCCCGTCGCGTTGGCGATCTCAGCGAAGGACATGTCGTCCAAGTGTTTGAATGCGACCACAGCCTTCTGGTCCTGGGGCAGTGCGTCGACCGCCTGCCAAAGGAGCCGTCTCTGATGCATCCTTTCGATGCCCTCGGGCACACCCCTGTCTCTTATACACATCTGACGCTGCCGACGATATGCAGTGTGTA
>CAJXRJ010000761.1 GCA_913058555.1 uncultured bacterium | reverse complement strand
CGGGTCTGGGACGTGCAGTCGCGCATCTCCATCCACGCGGAGGGCCTCGACCTTTCGACGTTCCGTCACTTCGCCGCCGACGGCGAAGGTCGCATCAAGGTGTTCTCGGTCCTGCGGGCCTTCCTCGGGGAGACCATCGACGCGGACCTCGACCTCAGCCTTCTCCCCGGGCAGTCCCCCGGGATCCAGCTCGGCGGCGCGGGACGCAGCGCCTCCGACCAGGGCCTCGGACTCGGTTTCGATTCCTGGCTCGAGTCCGCGCCCCACGCGCCCGCCGAACGCTCGGCTCGCTTCTCGCTCAACGTCTGATCTCACTCAACGTCTGAATCGGCTCCGCCACTCAGACTTCGTCACTGCCTTTTCCTTCTGCATCCCGGTGCGATCCCCTCCTTGGGGCCACCCCTGCAACCTCGACCCCCACTGCTATGGCGCCCGTCAATCTCAAGTCCCTCGTTTCCCGCCTGAGCGCGCCGGTACGCCGTGCCCTTGAAGGAGCCACCGGGCTCTGCATGTCGCGCACGCACTACAACGTCGAGATCGAGCACTGGCTCGTGAAGATCCTCGAGGTGCAGGGCTCTGACCTCGAGCGCGCGTTGCGCCACTTCGAAGTGGACCCGGCGCGCTTGATCGAGGACCTCACCCGCTCCCTCGACAAGCTGAAGACCGGCAACTCGCGCTCCCCCGCCCTGGCGCCGAACATCGTGGACCTCGCGCGCGAGGCGTGGATCAATGCGTCCCTCGACTTCGACGACCCGGAGATCCGCAGCGGGCATCTCTTGCTCGCGATGCTGCAGAACGACTCCCTCGCCCGCACGGCGAAGGACATCTCCGGGGAGTTCGCCAAGATCTCGCCCGACGCATTGAAGGCGGCCCTGCCGTCCGTGACGGAGGACTCCACCGAGGCTGGCTCAGGTCCCCGCCCCAGCGAAGGCGGCTCCGCGAAGCCGCGCACCGGTGGCGGCGCGACCCCCAACCTCGATCAGTACACCACCGACCTCACGCAGACGGCGAGGGACGGCAAGATCGACCCCGTCCTCGGCCGTGACGACGAGATCCGCCAGATCATCGACATCCTGACGCGCCGCCGTCAGAACAACCCGATCCTCACGGGTGAGCCCGGCGTCGGCAAGACCGCCGTGGCCGAGGGCTTCGCCCTGCGCGTGGTGGAAGGCGACGTGCCGCCTGCGCTCCAGAACGTCTCGGTGCGCGCCCTCGACCTGTCGCTCCTCCAGGCGGGCGCCGGCGTGAAAGGCGAGTTCGAGAACCGCCTCAAGGGCGTGATCGAAGAGGTCAAAGGATCGCCCGTGCCGATCATCCTCTTCATCGACGAGGCCCACACGATGATCGGCGCCGGCGGCGCCGCTGGCCAAGGGGACGCGGCCAACCTCCTCAAGCCGGCCCTCGCCCGGGGCGAGCTGCGGACCATCGCGGCCACCACGTGGGCGGAGTACAAGAAGTACTTCGAGAAGGACGCCGCCCTCGCGCGCCGCTTCCAGGTCGTCAAGATCGAAGAGCCCGGCGAAGCCGTCGCCATCGAGATCATGCGCGGGCTCGCGAAGGTGATGGAGAATCACCACGGCGTGCGCGTCATCGACGAAGCCGTGCAGGAGTCCGTGCGCCTGTCGAGCCGCTACATGTCGGGCCGTCAGCTCCCCGACAAGTCGGTGAGCCTTCTGGACACGGCCTGCGCCCGCGTGGCCCTCAGCCAAGCCGCGACGCCGGCCGCCATCGAAGACGCCCAGCGCACGATCACGCGCCTCGATACCGAGCACCGCGCCCTGTCCCGCGAGGAAGCCGTGAGCGGCGGCTTCGCGGAGCGCCTGGCGGAGATCGGCCTTGAGAAAACGGTCGCGGAGACCGCGCTCGCGGCCCTTCAAGAGCGCTGGACCGCGGAGCAAGCCCTCGTCGAATCCGTCAAGGAAGCGAGCGAGATCTTGGAAGCCGAAGAGCCCGATGAGTCGAAGGTTCCGGGCGCCAAGTCGCAGCTCGAAAAGGCCATGTCGGAGCTGAAGGAGCTCCAGGGCGAAGACCCCTTGGTGCACCCCGTCGTCGGCGGCCAGGCCATCGCCGAAGTCCTCGCGGCGTGGACCGGCATCCCCCTGGGTCGCATGGTCTCGGACGAGGTCAAGACCGTGCTCGAGCTGAAGGAGCGTCTCGAAGAGCGTGTCGTCGGCCAGTCCCACGCTCTGGATGCGATCGCCCAGGCCATCCGCACCAGCCGCGCGAACCTCACCGACCCCAACCGCCCCGTGGGCGTGTTCATGCTCGCGGGCACCAGCGGCGTCGGCAAAACCGAGACCGCGATCGCCCTCGCCGAGGAACTCTTCGGCGGCGAGCAGAACATGACCGTCATCAACATGTCGGAGTTCAAGGAGGAGCACAAGGTGTCGCTCCTCATGGGCTCGCCCCCCGGCTACGTGGGCTACGGCGAAGGCGGCGTGTTGACCGAGGCCGTGCGCAGGAAGCCCTACAGCGTGCTCCTGCTCGACGAGATCGAGAAGGCCCACCAGGGCGTGCAGGAGGTTTTCTATCAGGTGTTCGACAAAGGACAGATGAAGGACGGCGAAGGCCGCGACATCGACTTCCGCAACACCGTGATCATCCTCACGACCAACGCCGGCACCGACGCGGTGATGGCCCTGGCCTCGGACCCGGAAACGCGCCCCGAGCCGGACGCCTTCGTCGAGGCCATGCACCCCGAGCTCCTGAAGACCTTCAAGCCGGCCTTCCTCGGCCGGTGCCAGGTCCTGCCGTACTACCCCCTCGATAGCGAGGTGATGAGCAAGATCATCAAGCTCAAGCTCGGCAAGGTGCAGCGGCGCATCGACGCGCACTACGGCGCCCCGCTGACTTACACGGATGCCGTGGTCGAGGCGATCCTCGATCGCTGCCAGGAAGTCGAAACCGGCGCCCGTAACGTCGATCACATCCTGAACAAGACGCTCCTCCCCCAGCTCGCAGGCCAGTTCCTGCAGACGATCGCCGACGGCGGGACCGTGTCCGCCGTCGAAGTGGACGTCGATGGGGACGGAGCCTTCCAGTACACCCTCCAGGACGCGTAACCGCGCACTGACCAGGGCTGCAGCGGGGAATCAGTTCGGCGCCCGAAAAAGCACCAAGATTCACCGCACCGTTTGGCAACGCACGTCGATGATCGACTGCGAAAAGGGGAGCCGGGCACCCGCAAGGGACGCCCCGGTCGCCGGGCCTCGCAGGGGTTGACGAGATTGTCAGCCCCCTACGGCCTCCCCTACAATTCGACCCCTCCTGCCGGACTGCCCGGCGTCACTTCAACAATCACTGCTAACGGGCCACTGCCGTCTTGGCGCCAGCCAAAGACAGCCCCTGCCCACGACAAGGAACTCCCATGGCTATCTACATCAAAATCGGCGACATCAAGGGCAACGTCTCGGCCGCAGGACACGAAGACTGGATCGAGTGCGACTCCATCCAGTTCGGCGTCGGCCGCGCCATCCCCATGGCCGTCGGCACGCAAACGAACCGCGAGGCTTCGCACCCGTCCCTGAGCGAGGTCACGCTCTCCAAGACGATGGATGACGCCAGCCCGTACATCTTCCAGGAGTCGGTCGTCGG
>CAJXRJ010000760.1 GCA_913058555.1 uncultured bacterium | reverse complement strand
ACGAGATCATGCCTAGTCTCGTGGGCTCGGAGATGTGTATAAGAGACAGGGGGGGGGCGAATGCCCCCCGATCGATCGTCAGGGCCTCAGGACTCCCCGAAACCGCCCTCGATGAGGGATTGGAGGCTTTTGAGCAGCTCCTCGCCTTGGTCACCCTCTACGAAAAGCTCCAGCTCGGCTCCTTGGGAGGCCTCGAGGGTCATCAGCTGAAGGATGCTCTTCCCATTCACGCCATCGCCGCCCACCGCGTGGTTCCGAATGCGGAGGCTGCATGGGAACTCCATCGCCGTCTGCACAATGGCGTGGCAAGGGCGCGCATGCAGACCCGCCGCGTTGACGATTCGGACGCTGCGGGAGAGTTCCATGGGAGCCTGCTGTGCTTGGGAGTCGTTCAAACGAGGGCCATCTCCTTGAGAAGGCCTACGAGTTCGGTTTTGGTCTTGGCTTGCAAGGCAAACCCACGGAAGTCCGAGTCACGGGCAAGCCTAGCCACCCACCGCATCATCTCGATGTGGGTTTCAGGGTCGTAATCTTCCGTGGGCTCGGTGGGACGCAGCACCATGAAGACGATCTGCACGGGTGCCCCATCGATGGCAGCCCACTCAAGCCCATCCTGGGACACCGCCAAGGAGCATATAGCCTCGGAAAGCCCCTCGACCTGCACGTGGGAAATGGCCACGTTCGCGCCAATTCCGGTGGAGCCGCGGTCCTCTCTGGCCTCCAAGGCGGCCTTTGTTTCCGCTTCCAGGTTCTCTGCGAGGAGCTTGCTCGCCAAGAGCTGGTCCACCATCTCTTGGAGGGCGGCCGGCTTGTCCGCGGCCTTCAGCTTCAGGATGCAGCCCTTTGACTTGAATCGCTTGTACCAGTCCATACGGGGGGTTTTCTTTTGTCCGGCGCCCCATCCCGGATCCTCATTGGATCAGCATCCGCGAGCTTGCGAACGATTCGGGGCCAACGAAACGGGGCGTGACACCTTTACGCGCCACGCCCCCCTACCGTTTGGGATTCTAACAAGTTCCTGCCTCGGTGGCAGGCGGAGTCCTAATTAGGCGTCAAGCAACCAACAAGAGCCTAATCGCATGCCCCCTAGGCGACGCCGCCGTGGGCCCTCCGGGGTTCAAGACGAGCCTTGTCGTGCTGCTTACGGAGCTGGCGCCCCATGCGATCGACGGCCTCCCCAAGGGCCTCTCCGAACGCTTCCCGGTGGACATTGGCCACCAGGACGTGACCCTTCCCGATGTTCGCCACGAGCTCGACGTGGTGGCTACGGGCGTTCTTTTCGATCCGCGCATCCATCGTCACGATGTGACCATGGAACCGCTCCAGTGCGGCTAATCGCTCCTCGACGAGGTTGCGGTAACGGCTGGGGTAGTCATGATGCAGGATCGACACTCGGGTCTTCATGGGCACCTCCTCTCAGGAGCGACTGGGAATCGAATTGTCTGGCCGTGGACGAAGTGTTTAGCGGCCAGTCGCACCCTGCCGGAACTTCGCGCTCCAGTCAAGGCCACCCCCCGTAGCGCCCCCTAGGGGGGCTTCGAACGGGGTTTGGGGCCAAACTTTTGAGCGGTTCGAAACCGGGAAAGCGGACTTGAAAATGCTTCCGTACGGCGATCTCAGGCGGGGCCACGAATCGGAAGATTGCTCCGCTACGGGAACATCCCTGGGCTTCCCTTCGGCCCTTGGTCCCGCCCCACGAACGTCGGTTCCCGGTAGAGCACCCGCAGCATGCTTAGACCCGAAGCAGGCGCCGTCGGACCCGCGTGTTTGCGATCCTTCGAGTCGAGCGCGGCGGTCACATCGTCGGGCCCCATGCGGCCCTTCCCCACTGCGAGCAGCGTCCCGGCGATGGTCCGCACCATGTTGTAGAGGAACCCATTGCCCTGCACGACGATCGCAAAGCGCTCCCTGCGGGGCACGATCCTGACGTGATCCACCCGGCGCACGGTGGTCTTGCGCGGGGACCCCGCGTTGCCGAACGCCGCGAAGTCGCGCTCCCCCTCGATGCGGCGGGCCGCTTCCTCCATCGCAAGTCGGTCCAGCGGGATCGGCTCCCAGTGAAGGTACTGCGCCCCGAGCACGGGCCGATGCCGCGTCGTTTGGACCAAGTACCCGTAGCGCTTGCCCTTTGCGTCGAATCGGGCGTGGAAGTCATCCCTGCACGTTTCCGCCCGCCGAATGGCCACGCCCTTGGGCAGATGGGCATTCAGGGCGTGGCGCAGCCGATCGTCCTCGATCCGCGTATCGACGTGAAAGTGCGCCACCTGCCGAAGCGCATGGACGCCGGTATCGGTTCGCCCCGCGCCGTGAATCACGATGACCGTGTCAAGGAGCTCCGCGAGAGCGTCCTCGATCGCCGCTTGTACGGACACGAACCCGTCCTGGCGCTGCCAGCCGTAGAAGAGCGAGCCGTCGTAGCTCACCTCGATGCGCACATTTCGCAGGGCCATAGCCGGGGAGGGTACTCCAGTGGCCCCAGGAGCGGGTTGACTGGGCGCGCGCCTCCCGGGGAGAAGCCGCGCTCTTTGGCCCGGGCCTTCGGAGGCCGCAGCGGCCGGGTTAGCCGTGTCGCTTGCGGCGGTAGGAGCTCGGGATCCCAAGCTCCCCCCGGTACTTCGCCACGGTGCGCCGCGCAACCTTGTGCCCTTCGGCCACGAGGGCCTCGACAAGCGCCTCATCAGAAAGCGGCGAGGAAGGGTTCTCCCCCTCCACCAAGGCCTTTACGCGTCCGCGGACAGCCTCTGTTGCCGAAGCTGCTTGGCCTTCTGCGCCCTCACCGGCCGCCGTCTGGAACAGCGATCGCAGGGGCACAATCCCCCATGCCGTCTGCACGGTCTTGCCGGCCACCGCGCGGCTCACAGTACTCGTTGCGAGATCCAGCTCCGCAGCCACGTCCTTCATCGAAAGGGGCACGAGCGCCGTGGGCCCATCCCTCAGGAACTCCGCCTGGTGAATGAGCGCGGCCTGGGCCACACGCAACAGCGTCACCCCACGCATCTCCACGGCTTCGAGTACCCATCGGGCCTTCTCGACCTTCTCGGCCAGGTACGCGCGGGCATCGGACCCCCGCTCAAACGCGGAGAGAAGCTCCTCCGCCACCGGATCCACCGAGACCCGCGGGAGCGCGCCCCGTGTGAGCTCGACCCCAAAGGTCGCGCCGCCGTCCTCGGACAGTGCGATGAGATCCGGGGTCAAGACCGGAGCGGTCTCCCCCGCCATACCTGACGTCGGTCGCATGTCGAGGCCCTCCAAGACCCCCAGCAATCGATCGAGTTCGAAGAGCTCTAGACCCAGTTTGGAGGCCACGGAGGGCCGCTGGTTCCGGGATAGCTCGTAGAGAAAGTCCTCCAGCAGCGAGCAGAGCAGGCCGTAGTCGCTATCGGCGGGATCCAGCTGCAGGAGCAACGCTTCCACCGACGAGCGGGCGCCAATGCCAGTGGGCTCAAACTGCTGTAGCGCGGCGATGGCGTCCGCCAACAGGCTCCGCCCCGCGGCGGCCCCAGCGAACGGTAGGCCAGCATCCAAGCTGAGCTCGGCGAGCTCCTCGTCGGAAACGGTAAGGCTGTCTCTTATACACATCTGACGCTGCCGACGATATGCAGTG
>CAJXRJ010000759.1 GCA_913058555.1 uncultured bacterium | reverse complement strand
AGACAGACGCAGGCCCCCGGCACCCAGGCCCCCGGCACCGCGGATGAGCCGCAGATCGACGTTGGTCCCGTGCCCCGCATCACGGACACCCAGGCCATGGACCCCGCCGTGGTGCAGCTCCTCACCGAGCGCATCAACGCCGTCGAGGCCAAGCCGACCAACCAGGCGGCCCGTGAAGACCTGGCGATCGCCTACGAGTCGAACACGATCTGGTCGCTCGCCGAGCTGTGCTACGACCAGGTGGTCGCGATGAGCGACGGCAGTGCCGAGTGGCGCTTCCGACGGGGCGTTGTCCGCTTCAAGAATGGCAATCTCGACGGGGCCCTCGAGGACCTTGGTGCAGCCGCTGCTGCGTACAAGAACACCCCCGTCGTGCAAGCCTGGTACGGCGACGTGCTTCGGATGGCAGGAGAGGTGGAAGCGGCCGAAGCAGCATGGCGCCAGGCCATCGCAGCGGAAGCAAAGCAGCAGCCTGCGACGCAGTACCCCCAGAGCCGCATCGGCCTCGCGCGCACGCTCCTCGATCTTGACCAGGCAGCCGCGGCGGAGGAGCTCTGCCGCGAAGCACTGGCGATCAACCCCAGCTACCGCCACGGTTACTTCATCATGGGCCGCGCGCTGCGCGACCTCGGACGCCAAGACGAGGCTGCGATGGCCTTCTCCCAGGGTTCCAACTCGTACCCGGGCTTCCCGCCCGATCCGCACCAGCAGCGCCTTGACGACGCGGCGCGCGGCTTCAGCCGGCGCATGATGGTGATCGAGAACCTCGTGGCCGCGCAGAACATCCCCGAGGCCCAGCGGCGACTCGACGCGATCCTGCTAGAGGCCCCCGACAATCACCTGGTGCTCAACCTTGGCTCGCGCCTTGCCCTGCGCGAGGGCAAGATCGACCGCGCGCGCGAACTGCTGGGCAAGAGCCTTGAGATCGCCCCCAACGAGCCGGGCACCCTCCTGGAGGCGTGTCTCCTGGAACTCACCCAGGCCGACGGTATCGCGAACCAGCTCCAACAGGTGGCCCAAATGCAGGCCCAGAATCAGGCCGTTCCCCAAGATCGAGTGGATCAGCTCCGTGGCACGGGCCAAACCGCCGCGGACAAGGCTTTGGAGCACGCCATGGCCGCCGTCACCGCCGCCCCCCTCGTGGGCCGCTACACCTTCTGGCTGGGCATGTGCCAGCGCACCAAGGCCATGCTGTCCACGGACCAGCAGGAACAAGGTCAACTCATGCAAGCCGCGATGGGCGCCATGCAAAAGGCCGGCCGCCTCGGTTGCACGGAACCCTCGTTCCATCAGCAGATGGCGAACATCTACGGACAGATGGGCCGCGGGCGCGAAATGCTCACCCACGCGAGGCAGCACCTGAAGCTCAACCCGATGGATCCGAACGCCATCGTGTTCCTGATCAACGCGGAGCTCCAGAATCAGAACATGGATGCCCTGCCGCCACTCGTCGAGCGCCTCAAGCCCATTGCCAAGGCGACCGGCGACCTCGGAATGCTCCAATTCGTGGTGCGTGTGTACCTGACCATTCCAGACCTCGATGGTGCGGAGGAAGCGCTCTCCGTCTTTGAAGACGCGGCAGCCGGCAACCCCGCCGCCGCCCAGTTCATCGTGGGCGCACAGCAGTTCATTGCCGACACCCGCAAGAACCAGGCTGAGCCACCCAAAGAAAACGCCGACAAGAAGCCGGAAGAGAATCCACCCGGCGGCGGCACACCAAAACAACCCGAGAGCGCAGCGAAGAAAAACGCCAACGGCGGAGTCTGAATCCAATCATGTTGATCCCCTTCATTCCCCTACTCAGCATCGCTCCTCTCGCGCCCCAAACGGACGCGGCTGGCGCCCCTTGGTTCCGCGAAATCGGCGAGGCCGCCGGCGTCCAATGGACCCATGCCGCGGACCGCACGGACAAGTTCCGCTTCCCCGAAATCATGGGCGGCGGCGCCGCGCTGTTTGACTATGACGGCGACGGCGACCTCGACCTGTACCTGGTGCAGGGCGGCACGCTGACGCCTGCTCCCCCCCTCACCAAAGAACAAAAAGACTCTGGCGAAGTGGAGCCCGTGCTCCTCGGCAACAAGCTCTATCGCAACGACTCCGCGGACGGGAAGATCACGTTCGTAGACGTCACTGACGCCGCGGGCGTGGGCGACACCGGCTACGGCATGGGCGCCGCCTGCGGCGACTACGATCGTGACGGCGACATCGATCTCTTCGTCACGAACGTCGGCCCCAACGTGCTCTACCAGAACCAAGGCAACGGCTCGTTCAAGGACGTCACCAAGAAGATGAAGATGGGCGATCCCCGCTGGGGCACGAGCGCCGCGTTCTTCGACGCCAACGGTGACAACAAGCTCGACCTGTACGTGGTGAACAACCTCGGCTGGTCGGAGTCCGTTGAGACGAAGTGCGTGAACTACTACCAAGAGCCGGACTACTGCAGCCCGAACAACTACAACGCGCCCGCCACCGACCTCTTCTACACGTTCGGGCGCCTTGGGTTTGGGGATAGCTCCACCCGCGGAGGACTGGAGACCTCGTTCGGGAACGGACTGGGCCTGACCCTCGGCGACTACGACTTGGACGGCGACATGGACGTCTACGTGGCGAACGACGCCACCAAGAACGTGCTTTGGGCCAACAGTGGCCGTGGGAAGTTCGAGAACATCGCCGGACTGGGCGGCTGCGAGGTCAGCGGCAACGGCCAGACCGAAGCCGGCATGGGCGTGCAATTCGTCGACATGGACGACGACGGCGACCTCGACCTTTACATGACTCACCTGCGCCGGGAGACGAACACGTACTACCGGAACAAGAACGGCTACTTCTCCGACCTGAGTAACATGGTCGGCACCAACGGAACGAGCCTGCTATTCACCGGCTTCGGCATGGGTGTGCATGACTTCGACCTCGATGGAACTCTGGACCTGTTCGTCGCCAACGGCGCGGTTCAGGCCTGGAAGGAAAGCGAGCGCTTCGATCCGAACGACGCGTATGCGGAGCCCAACCACCTGTTCCGTGGGGAGCGTAAGAAGAACCGACTCAAGTTCAGCCTCGTGCAGGAGCGCGGTGCCACCGCCGAGCCGGTCCTCGGATCGAGCCGTGGCGCAGCCTTCGGTGATATCGACGGGGACGGCGATCTCGACATCGTCGTCATGGACCTCGACGCCCGCGTCAAGGTCATGGAGAACATCGCCCCGCGGCCGGAAGGCGCGGGACAGTGGGTTGGCTTCCGAACGGTCGACGGCGCGAAGAACGCCGACGTGCACGGTGCGACGGTCTCGATCTCCACGGGAGAGGACACCAGGACTTACCGTCAAGCCAACCCCGCCTACAGCTACCTCTGCAGCAACGACCCCCGGGCCCACTTTGGGCTTGGCTCCAAAGCCGTCGCCAAAGACGTGCGCGTGCGCTGGCCAGACGGGGAGGAGCAGTCCTTCGGAGACTTGCCCGCGGGCCAATACCACGTGCTGAAGCGCACCAAGTAACCGCGACCCCATGACCGCCCCTACGCCTTTGCCTGACCCTTCCCCGGGCTCTTCCCCGGGCTCTTCCCCGGGTTCTTCCCCGGGTTCTTCCCCGGGTTCTTCCCCGGGTTCTTCCC
>CAJXRJ010000758.1 GCA_913058555.1 uncultured bacterium | reverse complement strand
ATCTACACACTGCATATCGTCGGCAGCGTCAGATGTGTATAAGAGACAGCTCAGAGTGATGGTCCGAGCCTCCTGAAAAACGCCACGAACGTCGATCAGATCCCCTGGACCGCCTCCGGACCGGAGCGCCCCCATGGCCCCCGCAAGAGATAGGGCTATCGACACCACCAGCCACCCGATGACTCGCGCCCGACCACGCAGGAAACCTGCCCCAGAGAATTCCGTCACGGGAGTGTCACCGGATCGGGGCTCAGGGATGCGTGAATGGCTCATGGGCCCCAGAGTAGCTTCCCGCTCCCCCGTCTCGCCGAATCCGCACCGTCAGTTTCGTCCCTTCGATCCCATGATCCAGCCCCTAGGCTCCATCTCCGCCTCTCCCTCCCGCGGCCGGCGAGTGCCCCAAATCCTGACATCGCTCGGCCAGACGCTCCTCGCTCCGCTCATCCTCGCTGGCGTCGCTGCCGGCTCCCCCGCCGCCAAGACCGTGCCCCAAGATCCCACGCCGTCCCCGACCGAGGCCCCCAAGGGCACTGACCGCACCTCTAGCCTGACGCCCCCCACCCAGCGCGCCATCGACGCTCTGCTGAGTGGCCAGGACGCAGACGCCCTGGCTGAGCTCGATCGCCTGATCAAGGAGGAGCCCCAGCAGTCGGACGCCTGGACGGTCTACCGGGCGGAGACCCTGCGCCGGCTGGGTCGCCTGGACGAGGCCCTCGCCGGGCTCACCGGCTTTGAGGAGCGCTTCCCGGAAAGCCCCTGGGTCTCGAAGGCCCGCTTCCGCCGGGCTGAGCTAGCCCAGAGCGCCGGCGATCCCGCCGCGGCTGAGCGCATCCTGCGCGAGGAGGCCCAGAACCTCCGTGGGCCGAAGAGGCGCGACGAGCTCTGCGCCATCTACCTCGAGGTCGCCGCCGGCCTCACGGCCGAAGCCGCCAAGACGCCGGGTGACGAAACCGGGCGTGAACTCCTCGCGCGCGCTTCGAGGATGCTCGCGCCGGCCCTGGCACTAGAAACCTCCGAGCCCGTCCAAGCCGCGGCCCGTGCCGAGGCCGCGCGGGTGGCGATGCTCGCGAAGGACTGGAGCGCGGCGGCTTCGGGCTACGCGCTAGCCCTCGAGTCCTTCCGCGGCGGCGCGTCTGAGCTTCCACCGTCCTTCGGCGTGGACGCACAGCTCGCCATGGCATGGGCCCACCTCCAGTCGGTCGATCTGAGAGCGGTCCGACGGGTTCTCCAGGATCTCGAGCGTGAGCTTCAGAAGGAGGGCGATTCGCCCTGGCTGACCGAGGCACGCGGAGAGGTCCTCGCGGGCATCGGATTCGCCTGGATCGCCGAGGGGCGCCAGGACCTCGGCATCAGCGCCTGGGAGAAGTTCCTCGAAGGCTCGCCGGATCACCCGCTGGCCGCCACGGTCTCCGCGCAAGTCACCCAGGCCCACCGCGCCCTGGGGCGCATCGAAGAGGCCCTGAGGAGCGCCAAGCAATCCACCGAGCTCCCCGCCCCCCGCCCCTGGGCGGAGGGCCGCTCGGAAGTGGCCACTCTGATCCACAAGGCCATGGACCTCGGCACGGCCGAAGACATCACGCGGCAGGCCCAAACGGTCGCCGCCCACGCCCTCTTCGTACAGGGCGAGATCCTCATGGGCGCTGGCCGCTATGACGAGTCGCTCGAGACCTTTGCGGCCTACGTCCAAGCCCATGCGGGGGAGGCCGACTGGGCCGAGGCGGAAGCGAACATTGTCCGTGCGACCTACGAGCGCGCTGCCTCGGAGCTAGAGCGCAGCAAGGGCGACGTCGCCAAGGCCCGGGAGGCCCTGGACGCGTTCGCCGCAGATTTCCCGCTCGACAGCCGTCGCGACGCGGCTCGCCTTGCACGGGCTGAGCTTCGGAGCGTTGCGGCAAAAGAATGGATGAAGGCCGCCGATGATGCCGCGCGCCGGGCCGCCCACGCCGAAGCGGTCGAGGAGCTCTTGACCCTCGCGGCGCGCACTCCCCGCTCCGAGACGGCGAGTCAAGCCCTCTATCGCGCCGGCGTCCTGTGTGAGAACGAGCTCGAGGACCCCGCCCGCGCGGTGGAGGTTTATCGGCAGGTGACCTTCGGGTCCATGGCTAGCAAGGCTGCGCAGCGGAGCCGACAGATGCTGGACGAAACGCTCCAGATCTCCACGCCCGGCCTGATCCGTGGCGGTGAGCCCCTGGAGATCGAGCTCTTCACGCGCAACATCGAACAAGTCGACGTCCAGACCGTGCGCCTCAACCTCGGCGCGTACTTCCAACGCCACCACCGGATCGTGGGTATTGAAGATCTGGACCTCGACCTGATCGCTGCCGACGCGGAGGAAGAGATCCCAGTGCCCGACTATCAACGCTACGCGCAGCTCAGGCGCAGCGTCCCGGTCCCACTGGGCGATGCCGCCGGTGGGCCCGGTGCCTACGCCGTCAGCGTCGTCGCCGCGGGCAAACGCGCCACGACCCTCGTGATCCAAAGCGATCTCGACATGATCGCGAAGCGTTCCAGCGGCGAGGTCTTTGTCTTCGTGACGGAGGTCAAGGCAGGGCAGGATCCCACGCCCGCAGAGGGCGTCGATGTCTCGGTGTCCCACACCGTCCGCGGCGAACGCGTCTTGAGCTCCATGCGCACTGGCGCGAACGGGATCGCTCGTATGGCGCCCCCGGAAGGCGAGACCTTTGACGGGGAGACCCGCGTCTTTGCCGTGCGCGACGGGCACGTGGCGGCGGTGGAACTTGGGGCAGGTCGAGCGACCGCACGCGCCTCGGAACTCGGTTCCCGCGCGGCCCTTCACACCGATCGGAGCGCCTACCGACCGGGGGAGACCATTGGCCTGCGCGCGGTCCTGCGTGCGGCGAAAGACGGGCGCTTCACGATGCCGATGGAGTCCGGGAAGCCCATGGACGTTCGCTTCCAACTCGTCGCCCCCGACGGAGAGATCGCGGCGTTCACTTCGCTGGCGCCACTGTCGTCGTTCGGAACGGCGAGCGCGTCCTTTTCCCTCGATGGGAGCGCACCGGAGGGGGGCTGGACCGTGCAGGTCCTCGACCCTCGCCAGGGCGTATGGGCGAGCGCTTCCTTCTCCGTGGCCGAGTTCGACGTGCCCCGGGCGATCCTGACCCTGGAGGCACCCCGCACCGTGGTCCTCCGCGGTGAGACCGTCGAGGTCACCGCCAAAGCCGCCACCGGTTTCGGCGTCCCCCTGGGCGGCGATACGATCCGCTGGACCGATCCCAAGGGCCAGACCACTGAAGCCATCCTCGACGCGGAAGGGGAAGCGACTTTTGTCCTCCGCACCGAGGACGTGTTTGACGACACCACGCTGCGCTTGCGCGCGGCCTTGCCCGAGTCAGGCAACATTGGCGCCGGATTCGACCTGCGTGTGGCCCAGGTGGCCATGGCACTTGAGGTGGAACCCGATCGCGACGTGGTGCTGGCCGGCTCCAGCTTCAACGCGATCCTCCGCGCGACGTCCGCGGACGGGTCCCCCATCGCCGCCCAGCCCCTCACGGTGAAGGCCATCCGCACGGAGACCATCAGCGACTCCGCCTTCCGGGAGGTCATCGAGTTCGAGGGTGCCGCCGAGACGCAAGCAGATGCTGTCTCTTA
>CAJXRJ010000757.1 GCA_913058555.1 uncultured bacterium | reverse complement strand
AGATCATGCCTAGTCTCGTGGGCTCGGAGATGTGTATAAGAGACAGGTACGGGGACGCCTTCACCTTGCGCGAGGACCTGCTCAAGGCGGCCAATCGGTTCCATGTCTTGGGCCTCGGGGTGTCCCCTTCCGATCAGTTGATCGTTGGCAAGGACAGGTGGATCTTCCATCGGGACGCCCAGGCGCTTGCCACGGCCCGCGGGACCGTGGCCCTCGACACAGGGCAACTGGATCTATGGGCCGTGGCCCTCAGCGCACGGGCGGCGTGGCACCGCGATCGCGGGACGCTGTATCTCTTTGCACTGATCCCGAGCAAGTTCGAGATCTACCCTGAGCAGCTCCCGTTCGAGCTCCGGAAAGTGGGTCCAAGCCCCCGGGAGCAATTCGTCGCACGCATCCAGGGCCTCGCCCAGAGCTCCACGCGGGTGGAGGACTTCTGCCTGGACCTCGAGCCGGCCCTCCAGCGGGCGAAGGCGGCGGGTGGGGCCGGGGACCTGCTCTATCACCCGCACGGCGTGCATTGGACCGATCGCGGTGCGTTCGTCGCATACACGGAGCTTCTCAGGGCCCTCGGGGAGCGCGGGGAGCGCGGAATCCTGCTGGCCCCGTGGGGGGCGGGGGACTTTCGGCCGGTGGCTGAAGGGGCCATCCCCGACGGCTGGGGCCGCAAGCTCTACCTCGAGGACGTCCTGCCCAGCCGTCAGCCTCGCTTGGAGCCCCAGAGGGCCAGGAAGTCGCAGTCGGCCCGGTCCGAAGACGCCAAAGGCCCGGGCGACAAAACCTGGACCTGGACGCCCCCCGGAGCTTCTGCGGACCCCCAGCGCTTCACTGCCACTGTCCACCACGACTCATTCGGGGCCTGGCTGCTGCCTTTCCTCGCCGAGCACTTCCCCAAGATGAGCAGCATCCACGGGGATGTCTTCGAGCCGTCGCGATACCCCCTCGGTCCCGGATCGGTCGTGATCGAGATTTACTCGGAGCGCGTCCTGGTCCAGCGTCCGCCGGGGTTCCCCGTGGATGCCATCCAGGAGCGCCTGCTGGCGGGATTTGACGGGGCCAGCGGGGGAGCCGCATTGACGGTGCCCCTGACCGCGCCGCTGCCCGTTTTCCCTGGATTCGAGTCGATCCGCCAGTCTTACGTGTCCCCGGAAGGCACAGGAGGCCCCGGAGCCCTGGTCCTGAATGTGAAAGGTCCCGGGAACGTGCTGTTGGTCCGCGGGCTCAAGGAGGTCCCAGCGGGCACGGTCCCGGTGCTGGTCCTGGATATCGAGGCCCCAGGCGCCTTCCGAAGCGATGTCTTCTTCAATACGGCGCCGGGCCAGGCCTTCCATCCGCACCGGTCCTTCTCGGCCTCCGGACTCGGCGGACGGCGGCGGGTGGCGATTCCCCTCACGGAGGAGCGCATGGTCGGCCCCCTCGGTTTGCGGATCGCAGCCCAGCCGGGGCTCTACCGACTCAGGGGCCTGGAGGTCCGAGCGGTGCCCCTCGCGAGTCTCCGCTAGCGCCCGTGAGCCGTGTTCCGCGGATCGCCACGGCAGTTTCTAGGGGTCTGCCCCTCGCCTGAGAGGGCCCGGGCACGTACAACATTGGGCTGATTCCGCGCCGAGGTCCCGCTTGGGACCCCGGAATTGGCCCATTGGAACAGGGCTGCTGTCGCAGAATCTCGTTCTCGCTTGTGTGGGCGCACCACGCACTTCCATTTCCGACTAACCCTTTCGTCCCTTGCCGTGGGCCCCACCGTCCCGAGGACCTTGTTCTCCAGGCGCCGCCCACCCGCGAGTCAGAGCGGACTCTTTGCCCCGGAATCGATCTGAATCGATCCCAGGACTCCACCGCTGCCCGTGACTCCCCCGCAACGGACGCACCTAACCCGTTCCTTTCCATGGCCGTCGCTTCGCGCCGTGTCCGTAAGTACGAACTTGATCCCGAAGAGCTCGAGAAGATGGTCGCCGAACAGTTCGGCGATCAATCACTCGAAGACCTCGCGGAGAGTCTGAATGAGTCCATCGTCGACATTCGCCCCGGACAGATCGTCCAGGCAACCGTCGACTCAGTAGACGAGCGCACCGGCCTCGTCATCATGGACGTCGGCGGTAAAGCCGAAGGTCAGATCTCGCTCAATGAGTTCGGCGAATCCCTCCCCGTCAAGGGCGATACCTTCGAGGTGTACTTCGAAGGCCTTGATGAGAACGACATGTCGGTGCTCTCCAAGCGCCGCGCCGATCGCCTCCGCGCCTGGGAGCACGTCTCCCAGAAGTACGACGAAGGCGACGAAGTCCAGGGAATCGTTCAGCGCAAGATCAAGGGTGGTCTTCTCGTCGACGTCGAAGGCGTCAACGTGTTCCTGCCCGCAAGCCAGGTGGCGTTGCGCCGTACGCACGACATCTCGGACTTCATCGACGAGCCGGTTCGCGCACGCATCATCAAGATCGACGCGGAGCGCATGAACATCGTCGTTTCCCGCCGCAAGCTGCTCGAAGAAGAGCGGCAGAAGCAGAAGGAAACGCTCCTCCAGGACATCAAGGAAGGCCAGATCCGCATGGGTACGGTC
This sequence comes from uncultured bacterium, assembly GCA_913058555.1. GTDB lineage: Bacteria > Planctomycetota > UBA1135 > UBA1135 > Saltatorellus. The sequence continues at coordinate 1,068 of CAJXRJ010000757.1, read as the reverse complement.
AAGAACATCGCCGACTTCGGTGTGTTCGTGGACCTTGGCGGCATCGATGGACTCCTCCACATCACCGACATGTCCTGGGGCCGGATCAACCACCCCTCGGAGATGGTCGAGCTCGAGCAGGAGCTTGAGGTGCAGGTCCTGCGCGTCGACTTCGACCGTGAGCGCATCGCTCTCGGCCTGAAGCAAAAGACCGCGTCCCCGTGGGACGGTGTCGAAGCGCGCTACCCGATGGGCAGCAAGCACAAGGGCGAGGTGGTCAACATCATGTCCTACGGTGCTTTCGTGAAGCTGGAAGAGGGCATCGAAGGCCTCGTCCACATCTCGGAGATGTCTTGGACCCGCCGCGTCAACCACCCCTCGGAGCTCGTCAAGACCGGCGATCCCGTGGAAGTCGTTGTCCTCGAGTTCAACCACGGCAAGCAGGAGATCTCGCTCGGCATGAAGCAAGCCGAGACGAACCCCTGGGACCTCGTGGAAGAGCACTACCCGATGGGTACTGTTATCGAAGGCACGGTTCGCAACCTCACGAGCTACGGCGCCTTCGTCGAGATCGAAGAGGGCATCGACGGCCTCCTTCACGTCTCCGACATGTCGTGGACCAAGAAGGTCGCGCACCCGTCTGAGATGGTCAAGAAAGGCGACCAGATGCAGTGCGTTGTTCTCTCTGTCGACAAAGAGAAGAAGCGCATCGCCCTGGGCCGCAAGCAGCTCACGCCGGACCCCTGGCTCGAGCAAATCCCGGCGAACTACCACGTCGGCGACCTGCTTTCGGGCTACGTCACGAAGATCACCAACTTCGGTGTGTTCGTGAAGCTCGACGACGACCTGGAAGGTCTGCTCCACATCTCGGAGCTCACCGAGGACCGCGAGGCCAAGCCGGAGGATCTCCTCCAGCCCGGTCAGAAGGTCGAGGTGCGCATCATCCGCGTGGACATCGAGGAGCGCAAAATTGGCCTCTCGTTCGTGCACTCGGACTTCGAGGAGAACCAGAACCTCCCTGAGGTCCCGCCGGAACCCGCCCCGGACGCGGCTGCTGATGAGGCGTCCGCAGCCGATGCAGCGTCCGCC
>CAJXRJ010000756.1 GCA_913058555.1 uncultured bacterium | reverse complement strand
ACGTGATGGAACCCAGGGAGGGGAGCCAGCTTGGAAGGGGAGCCATGGGGCAGCCGAACCCGCTGGCCTCGCCCGCTGAAATCGGCGCGGCCGTCGGCTGCTCGCACGCGTCCAAGCACGTTGGATGGTGAGCCTCTTGTAAGGCGGACCGCCCCATCTCCCCTTGGCGCGCGCAACTGGACGGTGAAACGTCTTCCCCAAAGGCGGCCTCTTTCTTTGGCGAGTTTGGCCGTAGACGGATGCGCACACATGGGGTTTGCTTCAGTGGCAAGCTCCCCCAGCTGTCCGTTATCACCCACTATCCGCCGCTCGCTCGCGGTAGGAACGACATGCACAACGAAACTCTCGAAGCCCGTCTCGCCGCCCTTGAAGCCCAGAACCGTCGCCTCAAGCGCACAGGCCTGGCCGCGCTCCTAGGCCTTGGGACCCTGACACTGATGAGCTTCGCCGCACCGGCGGTCTGTGACATCATCTACGCGGAGCGCTTCGTGATGCGCGACGGGGGCAACAAGACCCGCATTTCGATGAACGCCTACGGCACCGACACGCCGACCATCGACTTCCACGACAAGCGTGGCAAGAAGATGGCCTCCATCGGGCTGACCCCCGAGGGTAGCTTTGCGTTCTCCGTGATGGACGAGGGCCGCCAGGTCCCCGCTGCGTTCTCCTTTGATGACAAGGGAGCGCTGCGCCTTGCGAAGGCCAACCTCAGCAAGCGCGGTATCTCCGGCAAGAACCTCAAGGACAAAGGCGTCAACTGATAGGGGCGTCAACGGGTACGGACGCCCGTCCTGACCCACGATTCCCCCGGGAATGAAAGCGGCGTGCGCCCGGCTTCGGCCCGGTGCACGCCGCTTTTCCGTGGCGCTGATTCGCGATCGCCCAAGGCGCTCAGGCGGGCTGGGTTTGGCCGCGGCCCTTGGTGCCAAAGACGGTCATCTCCACCAGAAGCCACGCCCCCAAGATCACCCAGCCAATCCACATGTTGGGCACCATGCGCCAAGCGGCCACTGCGATGAGGGTCATGCCAACGGCCACCGCGATGATCATCCCACCAAGGCCGTCGTTCCATGCGCTTGCGAGATCGTTGGCGCGGGCCGAAAGGGGCCGGGCCGCGCCGCCGCGGTAGAGCAGGCGAAGGGTGATGAATCCCACGGCCACCGCCACGGGCCAAAGGCGCAGGCAAAGGCCTGGGCTCGCGAGGGTGTACACCATCGCGCCGATGCCGAGGTAGAGCGGGGCGAGCAGCCGCACGGCCACGGCCTTCATGGCGCCGCGATCTTCGACGGTGTGTTCGATGGGGGAGGTGTCGACGACCCACCGCGCTTCCGGCGTCGAGGTGGTGGGCACGTGCAAGAGCACGAACGGCAAGTAGGCCGCGGGAGCAAAGAGAAGCAGGGCGTACAGCCCCTCCCCTTCGAGCTTCGTGGGGTCCGCGCCCATGACCATGAACAGCAGGGGCGCGGCGACGAGGGGGTAGGTGCGGATCACAAAGTCGCGCTCGGCCGGGAGGGCGTCGTAGACGAAGGCGAAGGGGCCGCGCTCCTCTGGGCGCACCCACAACCCCTCGGCGAGGCGTCTGAGGGGACTCAAGAGGATGGACAGAACTGAGCCCGTGGACCTGGCGCCGGGGGCTTTTGGAAACGGCGCGACCCAGAGGATGAAGGCGCCCAGCGCGATGCTGAGGGCGGCGGCGGCGAATAGGAATGGCTGCCCGGCTGAGGCGAGCGGGGCGGCGAACCACGCTTGCGGCGCCCACCGAAGGATCGGCTCTGCGCCTGTCAGCGAGCTCAAGGCCGAGAGGCTGCGCAATCCGGTCAGGACCCCCACGAGCACGCCGAGGAAGACGACGGTCTGAAGCAGCACCGCCGCGCCTTGTCCCGCCTTCGCGAGGAACCCCTGCAGGCCGAGCAGCAGCGCCGCGAGCACCCAGGTTTGAGCGAGGCCGCCGATCACCAACGCGCCGCGCTCCCCCCAGCCCATCGTCCCGGGGGCCAGGAGCGCGGCGGGAATGAGGGACGCGAGGGCCAGCATGCCCACGATTGAAAGCAGCGTCAGCACCCGGGCCGCCCGCAGGTCCTTGGGGGTAACGGGCTGGGCGCCGACCCACTCCGACGCGCGATCGGCTTGGAGCAGGGGGCTGAGCTCCCCGAGCAGCGGGACCGTCGTCAGGGCCAAGGGGATCGACAGGGCGAAGAGGCCGTAGCCGAATCCACCGACCTCGCCGCGGACGACGGCGCACAGAAGCCCTGCGACCACCACCTGCATGGCAATGGCGGCCACAGGGGTCCTTTCCCCGAGCACTTCGCCCGAGAGTTGCGCCCGCACCAGACTGATGACTCGATTCATGGTCCGACAGTTTTCAGAGCCAGCCGCGAAAGTGGGCCGCCCGCGTTCCATAATTCGCGCCCATGTTCACCCAGAAGATGACGATCCAAGGCCCCGTCGGCCGGCTCGAGGCGGAGCTGTGGCTTCCCGAGGGCTCTGGAAGCCGCGGTCAGGCCCCCTCAGCGGGCCCCCCGGCCGCCGCGGTGGTTTGCCATCCGCACCCCCTCCACGGAGGCACGATGCGGAACAACGTCGTGCATCGCACGGCCCGCGGACTCCACGATGCCGGCCTGGCTGTGCTCAGGTTCAACTTCCGCGGAGTCGGCGGGAGCGAAGGGCTGCACGACGGCAACGGCGCCGAGGAAGAAGATCTGGCGGCTGCCCTGACGGCCCTCGGCGAAGCGGTGCCTGGCGTGCCCCTCTGGGCGGCAGGCTTCTCCTTTGGGTCGCGCACGGTGGTCGGCCTGGCGCCCCGGGACCCCCGCATCGAGCGGGTTGGGCTCATTGCACTGCCTGTGATCGCCTACGACTGCCGAAAGGCCCTCGAGGTGCGTCAGCCCGGCGGCATCTTCATGGCCGGCGACGACACCTTCGGCACCCTTGAGGTGTTGCGTCACCAGATGCCGGAGCTGCTGACGCGGTTCCACGTCGAAGAAGTCCCCGGCGTAGATCACTTCTTCACGGGCAAGCTCGACGACCTTCGCCTACGGGTGTCCCAGTGGGCCGGGTCGCAGCTTGCACCCCGCGCCTGAGCGTTCCCGCCGCATCCAATAACCAGAGCCCCTTCATGACCCTCGCGAAAGATACGTTCCCGTCCGAGCAGATCCCCTCCATCAAGCGCGTGATGATGCCACGGGACACCAACGCCGTCGGAACGATCTTCGGTGGTGTGATCCTCTCCGAGATCGACCTTGCGGCCGCCACGGAGGCCCATCGTCATCACGCGGGGATGGTGGTGACGGTGTCCATGGACAAGATCGACTTCAAGGCGCCGGTGCGCGTGGGGGATCTCGTGTCCTTCTTCACCGAGACCCTTCGCATTGGACACAGCTCCATCAAGGTCAAGGTGGCGGTGTGGGCGTGCCGCCGCTTTGGGGGCGGCTCCCACGAGTACGTCACGGAGGCGGAGGTCACGATGGTTGCCGTCGACGAGGCATTCCATCCGATCGCTGTGACCGCGGGCGCGGGATCCGATTCCACCCCAGGCTAGGGTGCCAGCCCAGGCGAACGACCCGCGGGTCGTTCGCGCTAGTTGTCCAGGACTGTCTCTTATACACATCTCCGAGCCCACG
>CAJXRJ010000755.1 GCA_913058555.1 uncultured bacterium | reverse complement strand
ACAGGACCGTGAAGAGTTCGAACAGGCACTCGGTGAGATCGCGGCGCTGGTCGTGCTTGCCCGTGAGGGCAAGGAGGTGCTCTGCGTTCGCACCCAGGACCACGTGCGCACGTTCGGAGAAGGACACGAAACCTGGGACTCGGCCCTTCGGCTGCTTGCGGAGCTCGAGCCCCTGCCGAAGGACGCGCCCGAGGTGTTGTCGCTCTCGCCCATGACGCCGGTCCTTCCACGGAGGCCCGTTCATGTCTGAGCAGGCCCAAAAGGAGGTTCCGAAGCCGGGTACAAGCGCGCTTCACTTCTGCATGCTGGGGCTCGTGCTCTTGAATCTGGTGTTCGTCTATCTCACGGAGGTGACGAGCACGGTCTGGCTCCTGCCGCTTCTCCTCTTGACCATCGCTTCGCCTCTGCTGGCGCGATTCAAGGAGAACAAACTCTACCGCGCGCTTTGGAATGTCGGCGTGGTCGGGGTCTTTGGGCTCCTCGTGAGCCACGTGATGGAACGCGACATGGCCTACGTCCTGGAGGACGGGCTGATCCTCGCGGTTCTCTGCCAGGTGCACCTGCTGAACAACCTGCACGAGCAGCAGCGGCCGGACCTCCTGTTCCTGAACAGCTACCTGATTGCGCTCATCACGGGCTACATCACGGTGGACATGGGGTTCGCGGGTGCGTTCCTTGTCTACGCGCCGTTCTACGTGATCGGGCTGCAATTCCTCAGCGCCTCAAGGCCGGGACGAGCCATGGCGGGCGCGGACTCACGGGCCGTGCTCTTCGACGGCATGAAGCGCTCTGGGGTGCTGATAGCGATCTCGATCGCCGCATTCCTATTCTGGCCGCGCGACTTCCAACGCGAGGCGCTGCTCGCCAAGTTCATCGAGTTCAATCCGACCCACGAACGCGCGGAAGTGGCGTTCTCGGAGACCCTCGACCTGAAGAAACGGACGGGGACGTCGCTGAAGAGGGAGGTCGTCATGACCGCTGAACTCCTGGAGGGTGATGCCTCCCGCGTGCCGTCTCTCTGGCGCGGAGCCACCCTGGGTCTTGCCAATCAGGGGTCCTGGGCCGGAGCGACGAGTGTGCCCGAGGCGGCCGATCCGCAGTGGATCCTTGGGGAGCGAGGACTCTCCATGGTGCGAGGCCTCGGCGGTGCCGAGGTCGTGGCCCAAGTGCGAGTGGTGCGGAAGGCCGCCGGCACCGAGCGGCTCTTCATGCCGCGTGAGGCGAGCCGAGCCACCTTGGACCCGGTCCACCGGCGCGGTGCGCTACTGCTGCACTCCGATGGAACGGCTGCCTATTCCAACCCGGGCGGGCTGCGATACACACTTGCGGTTACCGACAAGGAGCCTGGCGAACTTCAACCGCTCGGTGATTCAGCCCGTCGTGTCTTCCTTCGGTACAAGAAGTCCCTTTATACGAAGTCATGCGTCGAACTCGCTGAGGCCCTGGCGAAGCGCATGGGGGGCAAGCCGAGCGCGGAGGATATCGCGGCCGAGTTCTCGAGCTTCGTCAGCACTCGGTACGCCTACAAGCTGCCAGGAGAGGACGGCGCCGCAGGGACGCTCCACGAATTCCTCACGACCGACGCGGGGGGGCACTGCGAGTTCTTCGCGTCGGCCCTCGCGATCATGCTCCGGGTGGAGGGCGTGCCTGCCCGGGTGGTGACGGGATACCGGGCGAATCGGTGGGATGGGACACAGCTCGAGGTGACGAACCTCGACGCTCACGCGTGGGTGGAGGCCTACCTGGACGGCAAAGGCTGGGTGACGTTCGACCCGACACCGGCAGGGGATTCGGGGGCCGGTGGGCCCGGGTTCTTCGCGCGACTCGGGACTGCTGCCCAGGGGTTGTGGAATCGCGTCACGGGCTTCGACGGTGACGCCCGCATGGCCGTGATGGCCTGGATCAAGGCGGCGCCGGGTCGGGCCTACCGCTTCGTGCTCGCGCGGCCCGGGGCTACGGCGGGGATAATCCTCGCCCTCGCTGCGATCATCTTCGGCGTTCAGGGGCGTCGGCGCCGGCGGGTGCCACTGTCCGTGCGCCGAATGGAGAAGGCATTTGCCAGGGCTGGCACCGAGCAGCGCGTGGGCGAGACGCCCCGCGAGGCCCTTGGGCGCGTGAAGGCGGCGCTCCCCCAGGAGCCAGGTCCCGAACCAGGACCTATCCGGGATCTCGATGTCGCCATCGCTTTGCATGAGCGGGATCGCTACGCGGACTCGTAGGAGCGGACGGGGTATGCTGCCTGGCCCGCCCTGAACCACCGTTCGCGCGGGCCACGGCCCATGTCTTCCCCAAGCGCTGCTCCCCTCGCCGGTCGATTCCTCAAGGACCACATCCCCGAGCTCGATGGGCTGCGGGGGATCGCTGTAATGCTTGTCCTGTGGGTGCATCTGCCCCTGGGCGCCCTCGGCGAGAGCGCCGCGGCGTTCCGCACGCAGTTTCTGCCTGGCAACGTCGGCGTGGACCTCTTCTTCGTCCTGTCGGGATTCTTGATCACTCGGATCCTGCTGGTGGACCGTGAGTCCAAGGTGCCGCTCCGGTACTTCCTGTTCCGGCGGTTCCTGCGCATCTTCCCGATCTACTACCTGTCGATTCTGTTGCTTCTGCCGCAGCTCGACGCGGGGGAGATCGCCGCTGCGGCAACCTACACGTCGAACTACGCCTTCATCTTCAGGGATACACAGTGCGCCCTTGAGCACACGTGGTCCCTCGCGGTGGAGGAGCACTTCTATCTGCTTTGGCCGCCGGTGGTGGCCTTCCTCTCGCCGCTCGTGAGCCGCCGCGTGCTGCTTTTCGCGGTGATACCGGTGGCTATCCTGTCGAGCGCGCTAGGCCTGGTGCTCGGGAACTTCGCGGAGCACCAAGACGCCCTTGAGGAGTTCTTTCTGCGCTCCTCCACCGTGCGCTTCTTCAGCCTTGGGCTAGGCGCGCTGATGGCGTATCACGAAGTCTGGATCCGCAGCAGCCGCGTCCGAGCGACCGGATTGGTCTTCGCATGCGGGGCCATTTGCTGGGTCCTTTCCGAGGGGGGCCTGCAGCGGATCGGCCTGGACGGGCTCCTCGGCAAACTCCCCGGCGAGGCCGGAGATCCACGGAATTTCACCCGCGCGATCCTACCCTTCTCCATTCCCTTTGGGAGTGCGGCGGCGGTGCTCGCGGGCGTCGCTTGGACGGGCGGCTTCTCGCCCCAGGGCGCATTGTTGAAACTGCCGCCGTTGCGTTGGGTGGGTCGAATCAGCTACGGGATCTATCTCTATCACTACCCGATCTTCACGGGCGGGGTCTGGGGGCCGGAGCCAGTGACACCCTCTGCGGTCCGTGTGGTGGGCGTGCTCGCTCTCTGTATCGGTGCGGCGGCGCTGTCTTACTCGCTGATCGAGCGACCCCTGTTGGCGATCGGGGCCAGGTTCCGCGGGCCCCGCCCCGGTCCTTCCACCGGAGAGGCTAGCCGTGGTTGATGGCCCCACAAAAGCACCTGGCGGTGCGCTGTTGCTGATTCGGCTGGCTCTGTCGGGCTTGTTCCTTTGGGGGCTCTACTGGCTATTCAACGGCGGCGCCGCCACCACGATCGAAGGGCTCGACCACCGATTCCCGCGTCCGGCCCAGGGGCGGAGCGCGGGAATCGGTGG
>CAJXRJ010000754.1 GCA_913058555.1 uncultured bacterium | reverse complement strand
ACACTGCATATCGTCGGCAGCGTCAGATGTGTATAAGAGACAGGTCTCACAACGCCTCGCTCGCCATGAAAGGCGACCCCAAGAAGCCGGCTCCTGATGGCCTCGCTCGACTCCGCAAGGCCTCGTACACTCGGCTGACCCCCGGACTATGACCATGACGCACGGTATCCATCGCCCCGCTTGGGCACTCTTGATCGCTCTGACCGTGTCTTTCGCTTCTCCGATGGGGGCGGGCGTGGTCGATAAGACCGAGTGGATCCCGCAGCTCGAGGATGGGCTGGAGCGTGCCCAGGCGGACGAGAGGATCGTGCTCTTGGCCCTTGGCGAATCAGGGGAAGGCCGAACCAAGCGGCACGAAGAGGAGCTCTACTCGTCCAAGGCGGCGGCGCCGTTCCTGGCATTGTCGGTGAACGTCCCCGCGTGGTCGTTCATCGCCAAGGAAGAAAAGAAGCTGCCGGATTTTGGCGGCGCGGAGGCGCTCGATCACCGCAGCAACCTCGCGGCCATCAAGGAGCGCTGGGTCACGGCGAACGACAAGGGCGTGGTGGCGCTGCCCCAGCACGTCTGGCTTTCCTCCGCCGGTGAGGTTTTGCTGTCGTGTCCGTGGGAGATGACCGCCGAGGAGTTCACTTGGTGCTCAGCGGAGGCCTTGCGCCGGGCCGGGGTCGAGGAGATCCCCGAGCTACCCGAAGGCGCGCGGCCGCCGCGACGCTTGCTCTTGGGCGAGACCTTCCGCGTCACCGACGCCGACGAGCTTGGCCGCGGGCTCGAACCAGCGGAACTCTCAGGAGTCATCAAGAAGCTCAACAAGCGCTTCGTGACGATGCGTGACTACGGGGAGGTGTTGCAGATTCTCTTCTCCGCGGAGGACGACGCCGTGGAGTACATCTCCAAGCAGATCGGCGTGTGGGATCTGGGTGGTCAGACCCGTGGGATCGTCGACGGCGCCATTGGGCTCTTGGGGCAGTACTCCACCGAAGGCTTCATCGAGGTCCTCGAGAAGGAAGCGAAGAGTGATCGGGTGAACCGCCGGGCCCAGGTGGCCGTGGCCCTCGAGCAGATCGGAAGCGTCGAGGGGCTCAAGATCGTGAAGAAGGCCTGGAAGAAGGAGAAAGACGACGTCGCCAAGGCCGAGTGGATTCGTGCGCTAGCGGCCTGCGGCTGGTCCGACAAGGGCACGGTGAAGACGATCCTGAAGGTCATCGACAAGGAGAAGAGCCTCTTCGTCCGGAAGAGCGCCATCCTGGCCGCGGGTTACCTGCTGCCCCATGACGACACGGCGGACGTGCTGGAGACCCTCGCCAGGTCCGGCGATGAAGGCGAGCGCGAGGCGGCGATCCTGGCGCTCGCCCTCGGAAGGAACGTCGCGTCCAAGGAGATGCTCACGGGGTTGATGGAATCAGGCCCAGGCACGGAGACCGTGACCGCGGTCGAGGCGGCCCTGTCGGTCCTCGATGGGGGCAACCTCCACCTCATCGATCAGCTCGTCGCGAAGGTCTCCGAGAGTGAGATCCGACGGGACCGGGTGTTCTTCCGCGCCACGATCCCGCGCTTCAACATTCCTAGCCGGCGCTAGTGGCTCCTTGGCGTCGCCGCGCGAGCCAGAGCACGCCGACGACGACGCAGAACGTCGGAAGGAACTGGACGATGGACTCGAAGCGGGCCTCGCCCACGTCTTTGCCCTCGGCGAGGAATTTCGCGGGCCTCGCCCAGGCGATCGCGATCATCTCGATGGCGGAGAGGGCGCCCACGATGAGGAGGTCGCGGGGGCTTGCGATCACGCTCGCGAGGACCGCGACGAGGGTGAAGTTGATCACGTTGACGTGCACGGGTTCACCGTTGAACCAGGCCAAGGTGCCCACGAGCGCCAAGAGCCCGTAGACCAGGAGCGAACCCGCGAGGCGGGTACGGCCTTGGCGTAGAAGCCCGAGCAGCCCAATGCAGAGCGCGGCGCAAAGACCGTTGGATGCGGCGACCCGCCAGAGGTACTTGGCCTCGAAGCCCTCGCCAAAAAGGAAGATCGGAGCCGTCACCACGGCGGCGACCAAGATGAGCTTCACGAGGGCGGCGGTCAGCGCTCCTCCTTCGTCCGAGTGATTCGCCATGGGACCAGAGGATAGCCAGGGGGCCCCCTGGGCTCGATCCTCGGCCCCCATAACGGGTGTTGTAACGCGCCGGAAACGACGATCGGAGGCTGGGGAAGGGGCTCTGGTAGGATTCAGGTCGTTCAGGCGCGCCCCAAGGGCGCCTTCCAACTGGTCCAGGATTGCCTATGTATCCCTCCCTATTACCCTGCATTGCCGTCGCCGGTCTCGGCGCGATCGGCGGTGTAGGATTCGAACGTGGCCCAGGGCCAGACGACCAGGTCCCCGGGGCCGTCGCCGTCTGGACCGAATCCTCGATGAAGCATCGGGGGATCGCGGAGTTCGACTTCGCGCTCGGCAAAGAGACGTGGAAGGACGTCGGCAGCGAGATCGACGTCTTGGGCGTCGCGTTCCCCGTTGAGTTCGAGCAGGCGATGAAGTTCGTCATCGACTCCAATGGCGACGGCAAGCCGGATCGCGACATCAAGGGCCAGACGGGATACGTCGAGCTCAAGGGAAAGAACGCGGCGGGTGAGGTGTTCCACTACGGCGTCCGCTTCGAGAACAAAGGGGAGCGGAAGTATTCATGGGCTGCGTCCGGCGCCATGGTGGGCCGCATCGGCGGGCAGGCTGTGTCGATCATCGATGCGAACGCCAATGGCCGCTACGACGACTACGGCACCGACGGCCTCGTGATCGGCACGGGAATCGGCGCGGGCTACGTGTCGCGGGTCGTGAACCTCGGCGGGGACCTCTTCGACTTTGAGGTATCGGCTGACGGGACCACGGTCAAGACGCGACCCTACGGGGGCGAGACGGGCACGCTCAAGCTCGGGAAGCTCGGCGGTCTGAAGGCTGACGTTGCCAACGCGATCTTCACGAGCGGCCGCGAGATTGCCTTCCAGGTGGCGGGCGAGACCCGTGGCTTGGCGGTGCCGGTGGGTGATTACCGCCTAGATAGCGCACTCCTGAAGCGCCGGGCCGAGTCGGCCCGCGTCCGCTCGGGTCGCATGCCCGTGGCGAAGGTGACGGCTGGACTCGAGTCCCTTGTGAACTGGGGCGGGCCGCTGACCGGCGAGGTGCCGGCGCCGCGTGTCCATGAGGGCAACGCTACGTTGAACCCCGCTGTGAAAGTCTTCGGCCAGGCCGGCGAGGAGTACTACGACTTCCAACCGAAAGGCAAGGTGCCTTCCTACGAGCTCTTCGATGCGAACACCGGGAAACGGCTCGCCAAGGGCAAGTTCCCCGCGGGCTGATGAGGCTCGGCCCGCTCGGTCACCGTGGGTGTACCGAAAAACAAAGAAGTCGCCGTCTCCGTCCTCATCGAGCGCAAGATGCTCGGCAAGGTTCTCGCCAAGTCCAACGATCCGAAAGGCGCGGCCGCCAAGTCGCGACGTAACTAGCAACGAGACGGGGCCATGCCCTGCTCACCAAGGACAGCGCCATAAAGACAGCGCCCACTCTTCGACGTGCAATCGAAGGGTGGGCGCTGCTTGTTTGTGCCACAGACAACCGAAAAGCTGTGGCGCAAACAGGGTTGGAGAGGATCC
>CAJXRJ010000753.1 GCA_913058555.1 uncultured bacterium | reverse complement strand
TACACACTGCATATCGTCGGCAGCGTCAGATGTGTATAAGAGACAGCTCTTCGGGCAGGATCGTCCAGTTCGCCATCCCCCCGAGATTGAGGATCGCCAGGGGGCGGGGGGCGTCCCGAAATAAGACACTATCCACGAGGGCAACGAGCGGTGCCCCCTCCCCACCGGCGGCGATATCGCGCCTCCGGAAATCTGACGCGACCGCGCAGCCCGCCGCCTCCGCCGCCGAGTCGCCGTCCCCCAGCTGCAGCGTCACGGGGCCCAAATCAGGGTCCCCGTCGTGGTGAAAGACGGTCTGGCCGTGGCTCGCGAGCATGGCCAACGGTTCGGACCCGTAGCGCTCCCCCACCCGGCGCGCCGCCACACCGAAGGCCCTGCCTAGGTCGCGGTCGAGGACCGCTACCTCCCGAAGGGTGGGTGACTCCCCGTCCAGCACCCGGCGCACCCGTGCCCCGAGCTCCTTCGGAAAGGGCTCGGTGTCGAAAGCGCAGAAATCCAGCGCGACGAGCCGCGGGGCACGATCGAAACGTGGGCGCGCGAGGACGACATCGATGCCGTCGGCGGATGTCCCCGAAAGCACGCCGGCCACGAGCTTGCCCTCGAGCCATTGGGCGGACATGGGCCCCCGCCGCGGGGACTCGCCGAATTCGGGATGGGGCTCCATGGATTCCTGGTGAGGTTCGTGGACGGACGCCTTGGCATGATGGCGCCATGGGAAAAGGAACGCCCGCAGCCGGAGGAACGGACCCGAAGCGCAAGACCATTCTTGTCGTGGACGATGACGGAGACATCCGCGAGACGCTGGAAATGACGCTCACGTATGAGGGCTTCAATGTCTGGACCGCCAAGAACGGCAAGGAAGCGCTCGCGCGCATGGCGGCAGAGAAGACGGCTCCGGCCGCGATTCTGACCGATCTGAAGATGCCAGAGATGGACGGATTGGAGCTCCTGGACAAAATCGTCGAGGACCCGGGCGCTCCTCCGGTGGTCTTGATCAGCGGCCATGGCGACGTGCCGGTCGCGGTCGATGCGATGCAGCGCGGCGCCACAAACTTCCTCGAGAAGCCCCTCGAACAACACCGCGTCATCGTGACGCTGAACAAGGCCCTGCGCGAGCAGGACTTGGTCGAAGAGAACCGCGGGCTCAAGAAGAAGCTCGGCGCCGGCTTTGAACTCATCGGAGAATCGAAGGCGATGCAGGAGCTGCGCGCCGCCATCGAGCGCGTGGCCGATTCGGAAGCGTCGGTCTTGATCACGGGGGAAAACGGCGTGGGCAAGGAGCTTGTGGCGCGCAACGTCCACCTGTCCGGCCGCCGGGCCCCCGGGGCCTTCGTCACGGTTAACTGCGCCGCGATTCCCGCGGAGCTCGTGGAATCGGAGCTATTCGGGCACGTCAAGGGATCCTTCACCGGCGCCCATGAAGATCGCACCGGGCATTTCGAAGCCGCCGACGGCGGTAGCCTGTTCCTCGACGAAGTCGGAGACATGCCCCTCGCCGCCCAGGCCAAAGTCCTGCGCGCCCTCGAGACCCACGAGGTGATGCGTGTGGGCGACAGCCAAAACCGCGAGGTCAACATTCGTGTGATCGCAGCCACCAACGCCGAGCTCGACCAGGCGGTCGAAGACAAGTCCTTCCGCCTCGACCTCTTCTACCGGTTGAACGTGGTCCCCCTTCACGTGGCCCCGCTCCGCGAACGAATCGAAGACATCCCGCTCATTGCACGGCACCTCCTTGAGCGCCAAGCGGAGCGCATCGGCCGCACCCCCGTGGCCCTCGCGGACGACGCCGTGGCCGCCCTCAAGGGGCACGGGTGGCCAGGGAACGTCCGCCAGCTCCGGAACGTACTCGAGGCCGCGTCCATCTTCGCGGACGAGGGGCAAATCACCGCAGCCGAGGTAACGCGCGTGCTCGAGAGCGGACCGTCGCTGGCGAGCCCGGCCTCGGTCAGTTCCGGCGCTTCCGGGGGCTTCGCGGCACCGTTTGACGCGCCAAGCTTCGAGGAGTTCAAGAATCAGGCGGAGTCACTCTTCTTCAGCACCCGGCTCGAGCGCAATGACGGCAACGTGAAGCGCACCGCCGAGGAGCTGGGCATGCAGCGTAGCCACCTCTACAAGAAGCTCGACCGGTACGGCCTGAAGTGAGCCACCCGCCGCTGGCCCTTCGGCGGAGCCGCGGACCGGAGCGTCCACGGGAGGGCCACAGAACTGACAGATTGCCCGGGAGCGGCCCCCTCTTGCGTTGCGCCGCCTCCCCGGGGGCCCGACAATATCCCACATGAACGAGCATGAGGATGGCAGCGCAACCACAAGCGCGACGGACGCAGCGGTCGAGACCTCCCCCGGTGCCCCGGAGTCCCGCCCGCTCCCTGACTTTGGCGATACGGAGAACACGTTCCGCCACCTCGATGACGGCGAGCTACGCAACGCTAGCTGGCTCTTTGCGCTCATGGGCAAGAGTTGGCTTTCGGACGTGCTCTCGCGCCTCGGCGCTTGGGCTGTGCGCTGGCGGATCCCGGGTGCAGCCTGGGGCGTGCGCCACACGATCTACCGGCAATTTGTGGGCGGGACGAGCCTCGATGACGCTCTCCCGACGATCGAGCGGCTCCACCGCCGGGAGGTCACGAGCTTCCTGGACTACGGGGCGGAGGCGAAGTCGGAGGAGGCACACTTCCAGCGCTTCTACGACGAGGTCATGCGCGCCATCGCCTTCAGCCAGAAGACCCCGGCCGCCAACTGCGTCGTGGTCAAAGTCACGGGCCTCGCCCCCAACGAGCTCCTGGAGTCCTTGAATGATCAGACGATCGACTTTGACAACGTCGCGGACCCCGCGCTCGCGAAGCTAATCGATCGGCTGGACAAGCTCGCCTCAACGGCTGCCGAAGCCGGCGTGCAGCTTTTTGTGGACGCCGAAGAGACCTGGTTCCAGAACACCATCGACCAGCTCGCCGACGAGATGATGCGGCGCTACAACCGCGAACGCGTCACCGTGCTCAACACGTTCCAGCTATATCGTCACGACCGCCTGGCGTTCCTGAAAGCGAGCGACAAGCGAGCCCAGGACCGCGGCTACCTGCTCGGCACCAAGCTCGTGCGCGGCGCGTATATGGTCAAGGAAGGCGACCGCGCCCAAGAGAAGGGCTACCCCACCCCGATCCAGCCGAGCCTCGAAGCCACCCACGCCGACTACAACGCGGCGGTGCGCTATTGCATCGAGAACCACGAACGCATCGGCACCACCGTCGGCACCCATAACCAAGAGAGCGTCCGCCTCGCGGCTGCGCTCATGGATGAGCTCGGGGTCCCCCGCAACCACCCCCACATCAACTTCGCCCAGCTCCTGGGCATGAGTGACAACCTCACGTTCAACATGGCCGCCGCGGGCTACAACGCATCCAAGTACATGGTCTATGGTCCGGTCACCGAGGTCCTCCCTTACCTCGTGCGACGCGCCCAAGAAAACACCTCCGTCACCGGAGAAATGGGCCGAGAGCTGAGCCTGCTCAAGAAAGAGAGAAAGCGCCGCAAGGCCTAGCAGACCACCACGCGAGTCGGCTTCGCCGACAGACCAAGGAAATTGGAGTGGGCGGGGGGCCGGGAGCGCTGGCGCCTATTGGGAGGCGTGGAGAGCTGGGCGGAGGAGGGCTT
>CAJXRJ010000752.1 GCA_913058555.1 uncultured bacterium | reverse complement strand
GAGATCATGCCTAGTCTCGTGGGCTCGGAGATGTGTATAAGAGACAGCTTCTTCGACCCGATCCTCTCCGCGCGCCGCACCGTGGCCTGCGCATCGTGCCACCGCCCCGACTTCGGGTTTGCGGACAACCGCGCGACCTCTGAAGGCATTGAGGGCTACCTCACGAAGCGCAACGCGCCGAGCGTCCTCAACAAGGGCATCAGCAAGAACGTCCTCTGGGACGGGCGCGCCGCGACCTTGGAAGACCAGGTCATCATGCCCATCGAAAACCCCGAGGAGATGGGGCTCGGCGGAGCCGCCGCGGTGAACCGCCTCTCCTTCGACGAGGGTTACGCGAAAGAGTTCCAGGAGGTCTTCGGCCGTCCCGTGGACGAGAAGGCTTTGGCCACGGCCCTCGCCGCCTTTGTGCGCGGCCTGACCGCCGGCAACTCCCCCGTGGACCAGTTCCGCGACGGCGACATCAACGCCCTGACCGTGGCCGAAGAAGCGGGACTCTGGATCTACGAAGGCAAGGGGCGCTGCTGGCGCTGCCACAGCGGACCGAACTTCTCAGACGAGTCGTTCCACAACACCGGCATCGGTGCCATCGACGGCGTCTCCGAAGAGGGCCGCTTCGCGATCACCGGCGAGAAGGCCGACATGGGAGCCTTCCGCACCCCGGGCCTTCGCATGCTGGTGCAAACCGCTCCGTACATGCACGACGGCTCCATGGGCACCCTCGAAGAGGTCGTCGAGTTCTACCGCCGCGGCGGAAACAAGAACTCTGCCCTCTCCGATCGCCTTGAGCCCATCACCCTGACGGACGACGAGGCCAAAAGTCTCGTGGCGTTCCTGAAGGCACTCAGCCGCTAGGTTCGCATCCCGGGGCATTGGGGTGGGGCGCAGGCGTTCACCCCTGGCCTTGGCAGCTCTGGTGGCCGCCGCGCTCTTTGGGGCGTGGCTTCTTTCGCGTAGGAGTGCAGCGCCAGGAGGTGGCCCCGGCAGCGGGCCCCGGACGGTTCCAGTGGCCGCGGGCATCATCGATCCGGAGTGAGCGCTCCAGGGGAAACTCGGGGCGCGCACGATTCAAGTCGCAGCGGGAGCGACGACGCGGGTCGAGTTGGACCTGGGACTCCTGCGGGAGTCGCGTTGGGGCGCTTGCGGGGCCATACAAATCCCATTCCTGCCCATTCTGAGTCCCGTGGAACCGCCGCCCGTCGCGGCGCGTCCCCACGGAATGATCTCCCTAGTCACTACGAGCCTCCTGGCTCTCTCCATGGCGCCCCAAGCGGGTTCCGCCGCGGGGGAACCCGTTGGCACCCGGCCCGGATCCATAGGTGCTTTGCCCGACGGACACATCCATGAAGTGCTCCACCTGATCCGGATCGAGGGCAATGGGCGGGCCCTGCTCCGGCTCCAGCGTCTTGACCTGGACACACTGAGCCAGGACCTCGCGGGGGGGGCCGTGAAGGCCATCGCAGATGACGAGGACATCGCCGCGATCGAGGCTCTCGGGTTGACCGTCGTCACGGAGATCGAGGACCTCGCGGCCTACTACGCGCGACGTCTCGCCGTGCCGGCCTCCGCTTCGGATGCCGGTCAGCAGAACCGGGCCGCCGGCGCGCCGTACGGTCAGTCCCTGGTCCCCGCCTTTGGGCAGGGCAGCATGGGCGGCTACTACACGTTCGCAGAGATCGTTGGCGTGGTGGATCAGCTCCAGGCGAGCTACCCGAACCTCGTCTCGCCCAAGGTTTCGGTCGGGCAGACGGTGCAGGGCCGGGACATCTGGATGTTCAAGGTTTCGGACAACGTCGCCGTCGATGAAGCCGAGCCCGAAATGCGCATCGACGCGATGCATCACGCACGCGAACCCCAAGGCATGCAGACGACGATCTACTTCGTCAGCTACCTGCTCGAGGCCTACGGCACAGACCCGATCGCCACGTACCTCGTGAACGAGCGCGAGATCTACGTCCTCCCGTGCGTCAACCCCGACGGCTACGAGTTCAATCGCTCCCAGGCCCCTGGCGGCGGTGGACTATGGCGCAAGAACCGGAGGAGCAACGGCGGCGGCAGCTTCGGCGTCGACCTGAACCGGAACTACCCGTTCCAGTGGGCGGTCGCGGGCTCCAGCAGCAACCCGAGCTCCGAGACCTACCACGGCCCGTCCGCGAGCTCCGAGCCCGAGACGACCGCGATGGTCCAGTACTTCGGGACGCGCTCGTTCAGCACCGCGCTCAGCGTGCACACCTTCAGCGACCTGTGGCTGTCCCCCTGGGGCTACGTGCCGCAGTACCCACCGGACTGGTCCGAGATCCAGGAGATCGGCGACCTCGCCGTGACGGAGACGGGCTACCCCCACGGGCCCGCGGCCATCGTGCTCTACGAAGCGGCCGGCACGACCCTCGACTATGACTACGGTGCCAACGGCACGTACTCCTGGACCCCTGAGATTGGCTCGGACTCGGACGGCTTCTGGCCCGCCCAGAATCGCATCCTGCCCCTCGCCGAGGACAACCGCATGGCCTTCGCCCGCACGGCCCTCGCCGCCGGGCCCTGGCTACGTCCCCTCGACTTGACCGCAGTGGATGCCGGCAACGGTGACGGGGTCTTCGACGGCGGCGAGACGGTCAGCTTGATCGCCCGCGTGCGCAACTCGGGCCGCGCCGACGCAGGCACCGCCTCGATGAGCCTCACCTCCTCAAGCCCCGCCGCCACCGTGACGTCCGCGAGCGCCTCGGCCTCCGCGAACTCCTTCGCGACCGGCATGAACAACGCGCCCCTGGAGTTCACGATCGCCGCGGGAACCCCCGCGGGCACCGTGATTCCGGTGACAGTGACCGTCACCGAGGGCGGCCGCAGCTTCGACCTGGAAGGCGCGGTGGTCGTGGGCGAGCGTATCGTCGCGAGCTACGACTTCGAGGCCGGCGGCGCCGAGGGCTGGTCCGTGGCCGCGCCCAACGACGCGTCGACGGGCAACTGGGAGCGCGGCGACCCCGTTGGAACCCAAGCCCAGCCGGAGAACGACAACACCGGCGGCGCCGGGATCCGCTGCTGGTTCACCGGCCAAGGCGCCCAGGGTGGAAGCCTCGGCGCGAACGACGTCGATGGCGGCCAAACGACGCTACTCTCGCCAACGTTCGACCTGGACGGTGCCCTCTCGGCCAAGCTGCGCTTCGCCCACTGGTACTCCAACGATACCGGCGGCAACGCGAATGCGGATGTGTTCCAAGTGGACGTCTCCGCCGACGGCGGCGCCTCGTGGACCGGCGCGGTCACCTTTGGCCCCACCGGCGCTCAGACTTCCGGCGGCTGGCTCGAGTCCGAGCTCGACCTCGGCGCCTTGGTCGCCCTGACGGACAACGTGCGCGTGCGCTTCATCGCGTCGGACCTTGGCGGTGGCTCCATCGTGGAGGCGGCCATTGACGACGTCAGCGTCGTCGCCATCGACCCGCCCACCTGCCCCGCGCCGGTGAACTACTGCGCCGTCTCTCCGAACGGGGCTGGACTAGGCTCGTTCATCTCCGTGGCGGGCTCCCAGGACGTGGCCGACCAAGATTTGACCTTGTCCGTGGCACAGGCCAACACGAATGCCTTCGGCCTCTTCTTCTATGGCCCCGACCGGGATGATTCTCCCCTTGGCAACGGCCGCATCTGCGTCGGCGGC
>CAJXRJ010000751.1 GCA_913058555.1 uncultured bacterium | reverse complement strand
CGAGGCGTCCGATGGACGACATTCTGAATAGCCGACTTGTTCAACGGCCTGCTAGACCGTCGACCCGCCGCAGCCCGAGCCGGAGCCCGCAGTGCAGCCGTAACAATGGCGGCCCATGACGATTCGCCGTGAGCCAAGGCGCTCCAGATCGAAGTCGTTGATGTGCTGCGGAGCCTCGGCATTCACCCCGAGCTCGAGCATCTGGTTGAAGTCGCAGTCGAAGAGTCGCCCATCCCAGCCCACCGAAAGGGTGCCGCGGCACATAACGCCGGCCACGGCTGCGGGGTTGAACGAGTCGACCAGCTTCTGCATGTAGTCGGACGTTTGCTCCGTCCCCTCGAGCCACTCGAGGTAGCGACTGATGGGCATGTTGTTCAGGGCGTAGAGCCCGTTGAACTCGATGCCGTGAAGGCGCTTCAACTCGCGCTTCCACTCCGTCTCCAGGGATGCTTGTCCCGGGGCGAGGAACGAGCCCACGGGGTTGGTGACGAGCACCAACCGCAGGGCCGGGTCCGTGCCGTAGCCGACCGCGTTGAGGCGCTGGAGCGCTTCGATGGAGGCCTCGAAGACCCCGTCGCCACGTTGACGATCGGTGTTGTGCTGACGGTAGTGCGGCAGGGACGCGACGACCTCGACCTGATTGTCTTTCAGGAAGTCGATGAGATCGGCGTACGGCTTCGCCAGCAGGATCGACAGGTTGCAGCGATCGAGGACATGACGCCCGAGGGCGCGAACCCCTTCCACGAGGAACCGAAACTGGTCGGACATCTCTGGCGCGCCGCCGGTGATATCGACCGTCTGAATGTCGGTCGCCGCCAGGACCTCCAGGCAGCGTTCGGCGGTCGCGCGGGACATGTCCTCCTTGCGGTCGGGTCCCGCGTCCACGTGGCAGTGGATGCAGGTCTGGTTGCACTTCCGGCCTAAGTTGAGCTGAAGGATGTCGACGCCGGTGGCGCGCAGAGGTGCGCCGAGCACCGCCTCCGCTTCACGGGCAAAGTCCGCCCCCCCAAGATCCACGGCGTCGAGGGCGGCGATCTGTGCCCCGGGCGAAGCCAAGGGCGAGCGCTTCTTGAAGAGCGTGGGAAGGACTTTGATGGCGGCGCCGCTCCCGTTCGAGGGCAGGCCGGGGATAGGAGGAGAAGTCATCGCGCTACATCCCGAGCTTGTCGGCCACCTTGCGCATCTGCATGCCATGCACCAGGGCGGAGCCGCCTTTGATCGCGGCGGACACATGCACCGCTTCGGTCAGCTGTTCCACGTCGCAGCCCTTCTCCATGGCGTCTTTCGTATACGCGTCAATGCAATAAGCACATTGGACGGCATGGGCGACGCCCAGGGCGATCAGGCTCTTCTCCCGGGCGGTGAGGGCGCCGTCTTGGAAGACTGCCCCGTACCAGTCGAAGAACTTCTCCCCGAGCTCTGGGGCATGTTCGGCGATCTTGGGGAAGTCAGCGAGGTCCTTCGAATCGTAGTAGTCAGCCATCGGTGGTAGGAGCTTGGCTCCCCTGGCCCTACGGCGCAACCCGCCGCCCGTGACCGAGTTCATGGGATCGGCCCCAGGGTCGATGGAATGCACGGTGGCGCCCTTGGGAGTTTCCTGGATTGGGCCGCAACCATGCCTACCCCGAACCGTCGGTGAGGCATGCAAACCCATCGAGTGCATGGTGCGTCGCTGGACGGCACCGGAGCCCTTGTCGTCACCGTGGAGGCGCGCTTTGTCGCGTCGAAGGACGCCGAGACCACCGACATCTCCCTGACGGGACTGCCCGATCCCGTGCTGCGTGAAAGCCGCGGGCGGCTCCTGTGCATCCTCGGGGCGACGGGCCTCGGGCTCCGCGCCGGTAGGCTCTACCTTCACCTTGTCCCTGCCGCCCGTCGCAAGTCCGGCGAAGCCCTCGACCTGGCCCTGGTGGTGGCCGCTGGAGTCGCCGGCAAGCACCTGACCCAGCGGCAAGCGGACGGGTGGCTCTTCCTTGGGGAGGTCGGGATCGACGGCCAGCTCCACGCGGTCCCCGGCGGGCTCGCGTGCGCGGTCGCGGCGAGGGCGTGCGGACTGAAACGTGTGATGGCTCCACCCGAAACCGCCGCTGAGGCCGCGGCCCTGCTGGACATGGACGCGTACGCGGTTTCGACGATGGCCGAGGTGCTCGCCACGCTGACGGCGGGGCGGGCGCCGATGGCGGGGCCTACTTTGGGGACGGAGGACCGCCTCGACGGCGGCGATCCCGAAGGCGGTGGCGCTCGGCGCTCCCCCATCCCGGCATGCCGCCCAGCGACGGCGCTCCCCCCGCCCACAGCGGGCGAAGACTCAGGCGCGATCCCAGCGTCACTGGACGAAGTGCGCGGCCAAGCCGAAGCGAAGCTGGCCCTCCAAGTCGCCGCGGCAGGGGGGCACGGGATCTTGATGGTCGGGCCCCCGGGCGCCGGCAAGTCGATGCTGGCGAAGCGCCTGATCGATCTCCTCCCGCCCATGGATCTCGCCGAGCGCATCGAGGTCACCACCATCCTTTCAGCGGCCGGGCGATGGCCGCGGGGCCTGGCCTCGCGCCGTCCCTTCAGGGCTCCTCACCACACGACGAGCTTCGCTGGCCTCATTGGGGGCGGCAGCCCGATCGCTCCCGGGGAGATCACCCTGGCCCATGGGGGCGTGCTGTTCCTGGACGAGCTTCCCGAGTTCAGCCGCGACGCCCTCGAGGGCCTGCGGCAGCCCCTCGAGGAAGGTGTCGTGCACTTGGCGCGGGCCTCACACCACCGCAGCCTACCGGCAGCCTTCCAGCTCGTCGCCGCGATGAATCCCTGCCCTTGCGGATACGCCGGGCACCCCCGCATCCCGTGCCACTGCGCCCCCTCCACCGTGCGCCGCTACCTCGGGCGGATCTCGGGGCCGCTGCTCGACCGCATCGACATTCGCATCGCCCTCCAACCAGCACCGGCGGCGGTACTCATGGGCGGCGAAGGCGGGGAGCGATGGCGCAGCCACGCCGCGGCGAACCCGGCGGTGAAGGCCCCGCCGGTGAAGATTCAACCTGTGGAGACCGATTCCATCGCGGCGGAGGGCAAACCTCGCCCCTCCATGTCCGCAAGCGATCTCAACCTTTCGGGGCGCCACCTCGCCCGATGTGTACGCGCCGCAAGGGCCTTCGCCTGCCGGAGGCGAGAACAGAATGGTCAACCGAACGCAGCCCTTCCGCCGTCGGCGCTCGACGAAGTAGCTCCTCTCACGGGCGAGGCGCGCGAACTGATGCACCGGGCCATTCAGCGCGAGCACCTTTCCGCCCGCGCCATCCAGTCCCTTCGTCGTACGGCGCGAACCGTGGCCGATCTGGCCCAAGAAGACACGATCAGTGTCTCCTCCGTCGCCACGGCCATGGCGCTACGGAGCCATGGCATCGGCGCCCACGGCTTATGCCCCGGGCTGCCCTGAGCCCCAGTGGTCGGGCCCCAGTGGTCGGGCCCCAGTGGTCGGGCCCCAGTGGTCGGGCCCCGGTGGCCGCAAGCCGCACCGCCCCCGGGACCCAAGTCCTGGACGGGGACGGACGGCTCCGAACACTACTCGTGACGCAGCGCCTCGACGGGATCCATCGTGGCCGCCCGCCAGGCGGGGTAAAGCCCTGTCTCTTATACACATCTGACGCTGCCGACGATATGCAG
>CAJXRJ010000750.1 GCA_913058555.1 uncultured bacterium | reverse complement strand
CCCACTGAGAGAGTGGAAAGAAGGAAGCTGCAAAATTGGAGTCAAAGTCGGCGGTGCCAGCAACACCGGCAGCCAACGGCATTTCGCCTGTTGAGAGCCAACGGCACAGCTGTCCACTCATTCAATGCGGTCGGAGGGCCAACGACTGCCGAATGCGCCAACTAGGGCCTCATCTAGCGTCGTGGCGTCGAACGCTGGCTTCGTCACCTTCGCTTCAAGCTCGTACTTCGGGTGCTTCCCGGAAACGATGAATAGCGCGTGGGCGAGGGAGATGAAGCGCCGCTTGGACTTCTTCGCTTTGAAGCTCTTCATATCATCCTTGCCGAAGAGCCTCAGTTTGCTTGCGGCCAGGCGTGGCATGCGCGACCTCGATAGGTCGAGCTGGTCAAGGACATCGTCATTGAGAAAGACGGCGTGCCCCGCTGGACGCCTCTTCTTCAGCCAGTGCTCAGGTTTCGTCGAAGCGGCAGAGTCGCGCATCCGGCGCAACGCGCGCTCTGCCGCGGCAACACTGTCAGCTTGGGCTCCACGGGCGCTACAGTATGCTCGGATCGAGGAAAGAGCCGTACCCGCGCTCGCCCCGCTCTTCTCGGCGTGCCGCCATTGCTCGATTGCAAGCTCGTCGAGTCCTCGCCAATCCATGGGACACTCCAAGGATGGGATCGTGCTGAGCCGCTGCCAGAACTCGGATTGTTCGGCCGGATCGAGGCGGCTCGCCCACTCGACAGCGGATCCGAATGGCGCGTCAACACTGTGGAGTTGAATAGCACGGAATCCGCTACGGAGCCCTCGGCGCAATACGGGCCTCACCAGCTCCGATGGATCCACCACGAGCTTGCCATCCTTGACGTCGGCCATATTGACACCACCGGGAAGGGCCGTCCTGTCATAGAGCCAGGACCAGGAGGCAGCCTTAATCCACTTCGACTTTGAGAGGTAATGCACTTCAAAATGGGTCGTACATGATGCTCCGGTGTACTGGACGTTCTGCCCTTTGCTCGAGAGGAACGACTTGCCGAAATTGTGCGCGATCGTCTTCCCCTTCTTGACGGTGACACGCTTGATGATGAGAGCAAACTGCGCCCCGCGTTCGACGAGGGTCCCTTGGGTCTTGCGATCCCATCCATCAAACGTCTCGGTCGGAACGAGTTCACCAAAGACCCTCTGGTCCTCCCGAATAGCTTCCTCGATAACCGTTGAATCAAGCTTCCGATCACCATTGACCACTGCGACAAGAAGGGGACTCCCTACGAAGGCCTGGAACTCATCAAAGGTCTCGGTCAGTCGGTCGCCTTGAGCGGTGCAGGCTCCATGCGCAAAGCCAGAGGACAGGGCCGAGATTGCGATGATGGCGAGCTTGAGCATCCTTCGAGTTTAGCAGATGCGGCTAGTGAAATGCCCGTTCAGGAAGGCACGAGCTCCATCCGGCCACTAGGGCAGCCCCAGTGCACCTTCTGATCGTCTCAGGCGCCCGTCGAGCATCCTGACCGCATGTGAAAGTGACGCGTCCATCCGAAGTGTAAGGCCCGTTATCGCGTGACCAACTGGCGGGAGTGCGATCAGGGTCTGGTGCAACGGGTGGACGTGACCGTCTGGCAGTCACCCAAGGCCATCGAAGGATGGAAGGCGAAGCCAAGTGGGCGTTGAGGTGCCCAACCCAAGTACGGTGGACCTCCCGTTGACTGTTGGTGGTGCGACGGAAGCTCTTTCCAAGTCTGTGCTTGAGGCGGCGCCGTCCGGTCGCGACTCTGCCGCTGATCGGAGCAGGTACCAGAATACCTGCTAGGCTGAGTCGAGCACCATGCCATCCATCCCAAGCGGCCCCCTTGAGTGTTCACGCGACGACTGCCCTTCCCATCGGGGCGAGATAGCGGCAAGGGTCATTGATCACGCGTCCCACCGCACGAAGCACGGGATCCGCAAGCGTCGCCGCTGCATGGTCTGCGGGGCCACCTTCTCGTCGTTGACCGGCACGGCCTACGCAGGTCTTCGTCGCCGCAAGTCGGACGTGGACCGCGTCGTTCAGATGCACTCCGAGGGCATGACGAAGGCGGCCATCGCTCGGGTGGTTCGCGTCTCTCCTGGAACCGTCGCCCGCTGGATCGAGCGCGCCGCGGCTCACGCGCGATCATTCCACGACGCGAGGACCCAGATCGAGGAGGCCGTTGAGGTTCAGCTGGACGAGCTTTCGTGCGGAGGAGTGGGGGACGCCAAAGCCGCCTGGGCCTTCAGCGGAATCGAAGTCTCGACGCGACTTTGGGCTGGCCTCCTCGTCGCCAAACGCACTCTCCGCGCCACCAAGCAATTCGTCCGCGAGGTCAAGTACACCATCGGCACCGTCACGGAATGGACGCTCTTCACGTCGGACTGCTTCAAGTACTACAGGCCCGCCATGAGCGCCGCCTTCCAGGACGATGCCGCCGTCTACGTCCAGGTCAAGAACCGATACCGTGGAGGCAAGATCGTTCGTAGCACGTGGACCCGCACCATGGGCTCTGAGCTCGCTCACGACGACGCCCTTGCGCCCAACAGCGACTCCCACAAGCCCAACACCGCCTTCATCGAGCGCCTGAACCTCACCAAGCGCATGTGCTCTTCGCTCTTACGCCGCCACAAGCCCTCGCCTGCCCGCTAGATCGAGAGCATCCAGTCCGCCCTCGAGCTTGTGCGCCTGATCTGCAACTACGTCCGCCCACACTCCGCCCTCCGAACACGAGACTCCGGCCATGGCCGCCGGCATCACCACGCGCCCCCTGCGCCTGCGCGAGATCATGAGCTGGTCCGTTCCTGGCTCGGAGAAGCGCCGCCTCGCGCTCCGCACACTCTTCGCTAATGCATGATCAAGACCAAGGCAAGCCCGCAGCTTCAGTGCCGCTCAGTCGGTGTACTCCCAGGGCAGGAACAGCCCAGGGCGGGGCGGTTTCTCGCCGCGCAAGAGCACCAAGGGCGGGCTTCAAGGCCAGCCGACAAGTTCGGGAGGAGTGCGAGCCTTCCAACCCTCACTCAGATCGCCTCGTCCATGGACTTGTACGGACTCACCAACAGCGAACGACATTCCACCCGAGGCGCCAGCGGAGCAGGCGGCGCCTTCTACTGGACGGCGGCGGGCGGCATGCAGGACATCGGCTCGCTCGGGGGCGGCTATTCCGTTGCGTCTGGAGTGAGTGCAGACGGCAACGTCGTAGTTGGACACTCGCTACTGGCCAATTTTCAGCAGAACGCCTTCCGTTGGACGGCCGCCGGTGGAATGCAGGACCTCGGTACGTTTGGAGGCAATGTCTCCTACGCGAGCGCTGTGAGCGCAGACGGCAGCGTGGTCGTGGGGTCGGCGCGGCCGACGAACAGTGCCGCCTTGCGCGCCTTCCGCTGGACACCCGCCGGTGGACTGCAGCAGCTTGGCACGCCATTGCCTAACTCTCAATGGTCGTCCATGGCGACTGGCGTGAGCGCCGACGGCAGCGTCGTCGTTGGTTATACGCATTCTGATATGGGGTTTCTAGACAGCGTCGCATGGCGCTTACAGTCCAGCATCCTGGGCGAAACCTACTGCCGCCCTACCGTTCCGAACAGCACGGGCTGCGGCGGCATCATGCTGGCGAACGGTGACCCGCGCCTTGCCACGGGTGCGCTGGAGCTCACAGCGACACTGCTCCCGCCGC
>CAJXRJ010000749.1 GCA_913058555.1 uncultured bacterium | reverse complement strand
ACGAGATCATGCCTAGTCTCGTGGGCTCGGAGATGTGTATAAGAGACAGAGGTGAGGGAGTGGCTTCATCATGAAGGCCCTACGGCGGTCAACCCGGGTGATGCCTACCGGAAGGCAGGAATCGCGAGTATACCGGAGCTTCTTCCCGTGGCACCTCCCGGAGCCACCCATCGGCCCTTCCCGCCGAACCCCATGAAAGATCGCATTCCAAGCGCCACGCTCGCCGGCGCCGTGGGAGCCCTATGGCTGCTCGCTGCGCCCGTCTCCGCCCAATCAAGCCAATTAGCGCGCGGCGCAAGCACCCCGGGCGCCGCTTACGCCTACCCGCTCTACACCGAGTCCTCTTCGTCCCAGGACTTCAACGTCGAGGTGACGCGCGGCATGGTGCAAAGCCCCGACGGCACGCGGGCCTACGCCATCAACAGCTACGCCGGCGCGGTCGTGGAGTTCGACCTTACGGCGGGACTCGCGGGCGGCTCCCCGATCGAGCCCGTGCGCACGTGGCAAACGATCCCAGGCCCGGTGGCGATCGGGTACCACGATGGGCGCGTCTACGTGCTCGGCCAAGGCACCCACGCGCTGGCCTCCCACGACGCCGCAACGGGCCGTTTCACGGACGTTTTTGTTCCTGACGCCCCCGCCGGTGCGCCCCCAGAGTCGCCGCGCGGCTTCTCCGAACCTGGGGACCTCGTGATCGACGCCGCCACGGGCGAAGCCTATGTCTCATGCATGGGAAGCGACTCGGTCTTCCGCATCGACGTGGGCCAACCCGTGATGGAGGAGATCGAGCGTTGGCGGTGCACGTCCGACGCGGCGACGTCCGACTTCCTCCTCAAGCGGCCACGGTTCCTTTGCTGGCACGATGGTTCGCTGTACGTCGCGCCGTTCCTCTCCGGCAACAACACGACCCTCTTCATGGAGGGCGTCGAGAACCACGCACGCCACGGCTCGGGGCACCGAAGCACCGAGATCCTCGATGGCTACAACCCGGCCCACTTGCAGAACGGCGGGTTCCCGGACGTGGACCTCGTGCGCATCACGCCGGGTGCGGCGGCGGGCACTGCCCAGGTCTCACGGGTCTTTCGCCGGGCGGGGAACTTGCTCACGGGACACGGCGTGCACCCCGCCACAGGGGAACACTGGATGCTTGGCATCGAGAGCTCCAACCTCGCCCACACCACCGAGCCAGACTTCCAAGGGAACTTCGCGCGTAACGTGCTGACGCGGCACCAGGCGCCCCCGGCTGGTCCGCCGCTCACCCTTGACCCGTCCGTTGATACGCAGGACCTGGACTTGCCCTTCGGCGGCACCGCGTACTCTTCCGATCACTCGCTGCCGTTTCCCTACGCGATCGAGTTCGGCGGACCCGGAGGGCGCGTGGCCGTCGCGAGCTCCAACCTCAGCCGCGTGTCCATCCGCACGAGCGGCGGCTCCCACGCGGAGTTCATCCCACCGATCGGCGCCCCCGCGCCGGACTGGCGGGTCGTGCGCGACCTGATGTTCGTGGGTGCGGGCGACACCGCGGCCCTCTGGATATACTGCCAAGGTACGTCTGAAATCGTGGTTTGGCCCGTTCCCAACGGCGCTCCCGGGGGCACCCCGACCGCGCGCCTGAACCTCCACTCGGACCCGACCCCGGAGGCCATCGCGTCGGGCAGGGACATCTTCTACGACGGGACCCGCTCCAGGCATTCCCGCTCGACCTGCGCCACGTGCCACCCCGGCGGTGAGTCGGACATGACCATCTGGCCCCTCGAGGACGGGATCCTCGACTACAAGGACCCGATGGTCTCCCAGCCCCTCAAGGGCCTGCGCGAGACCTTCCCGTACCACTGGCGCGGCGAGCGTGCTCTGCATGACTTCAATGACGCGTTCGTGGGACTGCTCGGCGCGGACCGGCTGCTCGGTACGCCGGAGGAGCCCCAGCTAGGCCAAACCGAAGAGCTCCGTCAGTTCGAGGCGTTCCTGTTTTCCCTGCGCCCCGCAGGGAACCCGCGAGCACTGCTCACGCGCCGGCTCCCGGACACGACCGCCGTGCCGGGAGAAGCCGCCCCCATGCACCTTCCGCTTCTTACCGGATCGCCGGCCACCTACGCCAGCGCCTCCCCCGCCGTTGGCCAAGGGAAGTACCTGGGCTCCACCTGCAATCAGTGCCACATGCTTCCCACCGGGAGCATCGGCTCCTTTGCGCCCGACAACGAGCTCACGGACGTGAGCCAAACGTCCCGCGCGGTGCACATGGAGACGATCCAGCTCTCGAACTTCCTGTCCGCCCGGGACCAGGCGATGGTGACGGTCACGAGCGCAGCCAACGGCAAGCAGATCACGCGCCCGTTCCTCGGCTCCGGCACGATGCACTCTGGCGGACGGCCGTCGTTCTATCAGCTCCTTCGCGGCCGCTTCGGGGAGATCTTCAAGCTCTCGGACACCCCGCCACGCAGGTACGAAGAAGGCGCAGCCAATGGCGCCGCGTTCGTCCTGTGCCTCGACACCGGCACGCCGCCCGCGGCCCATCACGCCGTGATGGTGAACCGGATCGGAACGGACAAGGCCGTTGAGGAAGTGCGCTCGACACTCCTGGACCAAGCCGCCCGGGGCTGGATCGACGTCGTGGTCATCGGCGAATCGGACATGGGCACGGGCGCCCTCGAGCGGCGCAGCTGGCTCTACGACCCGAGAACCCGTCTCTTCCAACCCGACGATGGGAGCGCGCCGAGACCCCTCTCGTTCTTCGAGGAACTCGACGCGCCCGTCAATCACCTCCGGCAAAACGCGTTCTTGGGAGTCCCCCGGGGCACGGGCGAACGCGTCGGCCTCGACTTCGACGGGGATGGGCTCCGCAATCACCTCGAACCCGGGGCGGACGCGTGGGAGAAGGACCGCGACGGGGATGGATGGCCCGATGGGCACGAAGCCGCGAAGGCGCAGGGGGGCACTACCCAGGGCGATCCCGACGATCCCGCAGTCACGTCCGCCCACGGTGACCAGCGCGCGCCCGCGCTCGCCAAGGGCACCACGCTCCGGGCTCTCCTCGTGCGGGCCTCCCACGCGGAGTTCTCATTCGAGGCGGACGAGGACGTCGAATGGACTCTGAAAGCCCACGCCGATCACGGTTCCGTGACGGCCCACGGCGCAGGATTCGCGCGGCGCCAAACCGCGCACCTCCATGGCCTCCGCTCGGGCACGACCTACCGCCTCAAGCTCCTGCTCAAGGACCGGGCGGGGAACGTGTCGTATCCAAAGCTCCCTTCGGGCCAGAACGGCGCGGACTCCATCACGACCCTGCCGAACCGCGGAGGCTTGGGATCGGGAGTGCTTGGGGAAAGCGCCGTGATCACGGACCTGAGCGTCCTGCCTGGTACGTCCGGCCCGTCAACCTTCGGCTATGGCGCCACCCTCGCGGTGACCGTGGGTGATCTCGAGGACCCCCATCGCGCGCCCATGGCCGGCTGGACCGTGATCGGCCAGGTTTCAACCCAGGACCCCGCCACGGGGAAGTGGAGCCTTGTCGACGCGGCCGCGGTGAGGGTCACCGGCGCTGTCAACGTCCAGGGACCGGCGTCCACACCCCAAAGTCCCCGTCCGATCCCTGAACTTTGGATGGGTGCGCCTTATCCCTGTCTCTTATACACATCTGACGCTGCCGACGATATGCAGTGTGTA
>CAJXRJ010000748.1 GCA_913058555.1 uncultured bacterium | reverse complement strand
CCCCGCGACGCGGGCTAGGTGCTCCTGCCGCTGGGCAGCTTCCCGGGTGGCCAAGGTCTGGGAAAAGCGCGGCGCCCGTCGAGGCGACGACTGGGGCGCCAGCGGATCAAGAGCCCGCCCCCAAGCGAGACGAGCACGACTACCAAGAGCCTTCGCTCGTGGCCCGCGTAGCCTGCTTTTCGTTCACCGTCGCGGTGATCGTCGGCTTGGCGATGGTGGGGACCTTCCTTCACAGCGAGCGCAGCGCCCTGCGCCGGGCCGACGCCGACGTGATTGGCATGTTGACCGAGCGCAGCGCTGAATCCATCGCCGTACGGATGGACGATCGCGATGGACGTCTGGACCGCGCCGCATTCTCGATGCTCCAGGACGAGGTCGCGCGCCTCGCCGAGGCCCGAGGCGTGCGCCAGGTCGCGCTGGTTTTCGAGGGCGGCGATGAGATCATCACCGCCCAATCGGAGGAAGTCAGCCGCGCGAACGGTGGGGCCACCTTGCCGATGCCCGAGGTCTCCGGCCCAGGGCGGACCCTCTCGAAGGATCATCTCGTGGTCGCGCGCACTTTCAGGCTGCGCGCCACGGACACCGACGAGTCGATGCTCATCGTCAAGGCTGACTTCCCGAGCCTGGAGTCCCGCATGCGGGATCTCGTGGCCCTTTCGGGTCGGGCGATCGGACTCACCGCGCTCTTCCTGGTCTTCCTGACACCGATCTTCGCGCGCTTCTTGGCGCGCAGCCACGTCCGTGCGGCGCGCTTGGTGCGCGATGGCCACACGCCGGCGCCGCGGGACGCCCGGGGTGGCGGGGCCGAACTCGTGGACCTTGTGGAGCGCATCTCCGACGACGATGCGCGCATCGAAAAGGCCGAGCGCGATCGCGTCGAGATCACCGAGGCCGCCCGGGACCGCCTTCGGTCCATGCGAGAGGAGCTCCAGAGCAGCCGCGACGCCGCGGACCAAGCGCGCAAGGAGGCCCGCAGCGCTACCGCCGCGAAAGCTGCGTTCGTGGCCAACACGAGCCACGAAGTCCGAACGCCGCTGCACGCGGTTCTCGGAACGACGTCGTTGATGCTCGAGACCAACCTCGATGCCGAGCAGCGCGCCCTTGCGGATCGCAGCATGCGGGCATCGAAACTCCTGCTGTCCCTCGTGGACGACGTGCTCGACCTCGCCCGGTTCGACGCCCGCGAGATCCACATGGCGGCTGAACCGTTTGATCCCGGGGCCCTCGTAGAGGACGTGGCCGAGCTCTCCGGCGCCCTCGCCGCGGGCAAGGGGCTCGAAATCGGAGCCTTCGTGTCGCCCGAGTGTCCACCCGTACTCATCGGAGACTCCGTGCGCATTCGCCAGGCCCTCATGCGCCTTGTCGACAACGCCATCAAGTTCACGGACTCCGGCGAGATCTCGATCGAGATCAGCTGGGAGGCCTCCGAGGACGGCGTGCCCCGGGCGGTGTTCACCGTCACCGATACGGGCATTGGTATCGGCGAAGAGGAGCGCGCTCGGCTCTTTAGTGCGTTCGAGCAGGTGGACGGATCCAACACCCGGCGCCACGGCGGCGTGGGGCTCGGCCTGGCGCTCGTCGCGCGCATCGCGCGGGCATCGGGAGGCGAAGTCCGCCTCGACAGCCGCCGCGGCCGCGGGTCACGCTTCAGCCTGGTTTTGCCCCTCCCGCCGGAAGCGTCCGAGCACAGGGGAATCGCCGAGCGGATCACCGAGCGGCGGGTGCCGCTGCACGGCCTCTCCATTCTTGTCTTGGACGACGCGCCGGCCACCGCAAGGCTCTTCGGGCGGACCCTCGAGATCCTCGGTGCCCACGCCCGGGTCGAATCGAGCACCTATGCAGGCTTTGAAGCCTTCGTGCGCGAACGCTTCGACCTCGTCTTCCTTGGGGCCAAGCTGGCTGGCCGCGACGCCTTCCTCGGGGCGCTGGAGTCGAACGAGCACCAGGGCCCAGTGCCGGTCATCCTGATGACCCCCCCGATGACGGGCAGCATCCAAGCAGAGACCCAAGACGAGGCGGTTTCCGCCCTCGCTGCGAAGCCCCTTTCCCGGCGCGCAGTGGAATCCGTCGTGCGCAGGGTCCTGACCGGCGAAGGTTCGGAAGAGGATGCCGAAGCCCTGGCCAACAGCCGCGCCAAGGACGGTAAGTCGCTCCTCGAAACCCAGCTCCGGCGCCGGATCCGGATCCTGCTCGTCGAGGACAACCAAACCAACCAACAGCTCGTCCAATACGTCCTCGGCAAACGCGGCTACCAGGTGGATGTTGCCTCCAACGGCCGCCGTGCCGTCGACGCCTTCACCATGGGGGACTACGACGCGATCCTGATGGACTGTCAGATGCCGGAGATGGATGGCTATGAAGCCACGCGCCGCATCCGCAGCCTGGAGGAGCCGCGCGATTCCCGGACGCCCGTATTGGCCATGACCGCGAGCGTGCTCGACAGTGACCGCGACAAGTGCCTTGAGGCCGGCATGGACGACATGCTCTCCAAGCCGTTCCAGCCGCACCGTATGGTGGAATGGCTTGAGGGCTGGTTGCTCCGGACGCTGTCGGGGGACGAGTCGGGTTCTGGTCACCGGGTCACCAAGGCCGAGGCCATGGCCGACCTTGAGACGCGCGCCGCCAATGAAGTCGACGCAGCGACGGAGGGGCAAGCCTCTCCCGCGGCACCGCTTCCCGCAGCCCAGGGTGGGCTCTCCGGGCTCGTCTCTGTGCCAGCGCTGGGTCCGAATGGCTCAGATCCCGAGCCGGCTTCCATTCCAAAGGCTAGCCCGGATGGTGGGCGTCCCACCACGTCAGGCGAGCGGGCGGCCCCTTGGCTCACCCAGGCGCCTAAGTCCTTGTCCTTGAACAAGGATCCACGGCCACCCGTGGATGCGCCCCAGGCAGCAGGGCAGGTGACTCCGCCCGCACCACTTCCGGTGGAGCGCTCCGACGGTGCAGCCTACCGGCAAGAGCCCATGGCCTTCGATGAGGCCGAGGTGGCGCGCGCCGTGGACTCGGACGTCCTCGGAGCGTTGCTCGAAGACGAGGAGGGGCGCATTCTCGCGAGCGAGTTGATCGATAGCTTCCTCGCCGTCGCGCCCGCGCGGCTCGAAGACCTTGAGCGTGCCATCGAGACCTCTGACTTCGCCGCCTGCGCATCCATTGCCCATGGGCTGGTCTCCACGAGCGGCACGGTGGGTGCCATTCGCCTGGCGCGCATGCTCCGTGACGTCGAGCGCTTCGCAAGCCGCGGCAACCCCGAGGACTCTGCGCGTCTCGTCGCCGGCTGCAAGGCCGAGGTGGAGATGGCGCGGTTGGCACTGGTTCGGACCATGGGCCGCTAGGGCCCTGCGCCGCGGATCACAGGCCTCCTCGTTACGGGCAGTAGCAGCGCGCCATCAACGGGCCCTGGGCTGCGCTTCAGGCATTCACCGGACTAGCGGTCCGGGAAGAGCACCGCGGCGTCGGGCAGCCGGATCTCATCCCCGATGCGGATGTCGTTGGCGCTCTTGAGGTCGTTGTAGGTCGCCACGCGCTCCACGAGAACGTGCAACGGACGTACCTCGTAGTGCTTCTGGCAGATCGTGCTCAGCACCTCGTCCTCCTGGACGACGTGAAGCTGGTCGGGTTCGTACCTGTCTCTTATACACATCTCCGAGCCCACGAGACTAGGCATGATCTCG
>CAJXRJ010000747.1 GCA_913058555.1 uncultured bacterium | reverse complement strand
CTGCATATCGTCGGCAGCGTCAGATGTGTATAAGAGACAGGACGAAGTCCAGCGCCAGGCACAGCGCCCCGGGGCAAGCGGCGGGGAAGAGGAGCTGCGCCGGGAGGTCGAGGTGCTGAAGGCACTGGTGACCAAGCTCGCCGCCGGGGAGAAGGTCACCTCGGAGATGATCGAAGAAGGCACCCTCTGGCGCGACATCGACGCTGCCGAGGCCAAGGCGTTCCTCGACGGAACTCCGGCCCCTTTCGTCCTCGACGTCCGCACGGTCCAAGAAACAGCCGGCGGAGTGGCCTCGGGCGCCACCTTGATCCCGATGGACGAAGTGGAGGGACGTTTGGCTGAGATCCCCAAAGATGGCCGCCCCATCCTCGTGTACTGCGCCGCGGGCGCTCGCTCGGCCGCTGTGTGCGAGTTCCTGACGAAAGAGGGCTTCCAGAACGCACTTAACCTCGAAGGCGGCTTCGGGACTTGGCCCGGTGCGACCGAAAAGCCGAAGGTGTGACCCGCCGCCCCACGGGCGCCCCGCCCCGGACAATCCAAGAGCTCCTATGACCACTCAACTCCTCGACGCCCAAACCCTCGAACGGGACCTAGCCTTCGCCGTCATGGCCGCCCGCGAAGCGGGCAAGCGCGGCCTCTCCCTTCGCGATCTGGACCGCTGGGAGGGCAAGACGCTCGGCGATGTTTGCGACCAGGCATGCGACGGCTACCTGCACGGGCTCCTCACCGGGCGCTACCCCGACGATGGGATCCTGTCGGAGGAAACCGTCGACACGCCTGAGCGCTTGGGCAAGTCGCGGGTTTGGATCGTCGACCCCCTCGACGGCACCAAAGAATATGCACAGCTCCGGGATGACTGGGGCGTGCACGTCGCCCTCGCCGTGGACGGGCAGTGCGTGCTGGGCGCCGTGGCGCTGCCATCCCAGGGCCGGATCTTCTACGGCATCTCCCAAGCGGGCTCGGAAACGGGGGGCGTCGAGGCCGAGGGCCAGCTGCCGCTCATCTCCGGCACCAGCGAGTCCCCCGCCAAGCCGCGCATCGCCGTCAGCCGCAGCCATACGCCTGAGTGGGTCGAACGTTTCTCCAGCGCCATGGGCGGAGAACTGGTGCCTGCGGGGTCCGCCGGCAACAAGGTCGCGATGCTGCTCGCGGATGAGGCCGATCTCTACGTGCACAAGATTGGGCTCAAGGAATGGGATACCTGCGCCCCCGAGGCCATCGCCCGCAGCATGGGGTGGCACGTGTGCCGCCTCGACGGCACCGAACACACCTACAACCGGCGCGATCCCAAGAACCACGAACTCGTCGTTTGCCGTCCCTCAGTGAAAGAGGCGGTGCTCACGGGACTCAAAGAGGCGGGCGCCCTCGAAGATCGGAAGGTCAAGTAGGGCCCGGCACGGTCCCGATGGAACGCGACCTTACCCCCGGCCTCCTCGAGTGGGCTCAGTCCCTGGCCGGGCCGGTCGTGCGCTGCCACGACGTGTCGTGGAGCCACGGCAACTCGGACGTCACGCGCCTCGACCTGGCTTCTGGGGAGGCGGCCTACGTGAAGCGCTACCGCGCCCGAGGCAAGTTCGAGCAAGAGCGGCGCGCCTATGTGGAATGGTGCCCGCGTCTTTCGCACTGCGCGCCATTCCTCGGTGCCATCGAAGCCCCGGCAATGGCCATAGCTGTGGGCGCCGTGCCCGGCAGCCCTCTTCTTGGGAGGAGCGGGCGTGGCCCCCGCTCCCTCCCGGTCGAAGATCAGCGGCACGCCTATCGTAGGGCCGGGCTCTTCCTTGCGAATCTCCATGGCCTCGACGC
The DNA here is from genome assembly GCA_913058555.1 of uncultured bacterium. GTDB lineage: Bacteria > Planctomycetota > UBA1135 > UBA1135 > Saltatorellus. Next base: position 1,868 of record CAJXRJ010000747.1, on the reverse strand, counting down.
CGAAGATGACGACCCTGCGCCCATTCCCGAAGCGTGGCGCCTTCGCGCCCGAACGTGGGCAGCCCGAGCGGGCGCGATACTTCCCCCCGAGGACGTCCAGGGGGTCCGGGGACTGGTGGAGGCGCCGTGGCCCGAGGGAACGCCTGTGCCGAAGCGGGTGCCCTGCCACCGGGACTTCACGGAGCGCAACTGGCTCGTCGAAGGCGATGACTTCACCGTGATCGACTTCGAACACGCCCGCATGGACTGGTCCCTCGTGGATGTGGAACGGGCGCTCTCGGCGATTCCGAAGGGCGGCGACGGCCTTGGTCAGGCGTTCCTCGAGGGCTATGGCTGGGGAGACAGCCTCCAGGACGGCAACCTCCTTCGAAGAGTCACCGCCGTCGCGGCCTTCAGCCAAGTGGTTTGGGCCGTGGAGCAGGGCGACGGGGCGTTCGAGCGCGCCGGCAGGGATCGGCTCCGGCGCTGCCTCGACGCGGACTCGGAGAGCCGGCGGCTACGCTAGGGCGGCCCGCAGCCCGTCGAGGCAGAGGGCTACGTTGCGGCGCGTCGACCCAGCTCCCATCAGGCCTATGCGCCAGGTGTTGCCCTTCATGGGTCCAAGTCCTCCGCCGATCTCGAGGCCGTATTCGTCGAGAAGGAAACGCCGCACCTTCCCGTCGTCGACGCCTTCGGGGATCGCCACGGTGGTCAAGGGATTGAGGCGCTCTGACTCCGGCACACGTACGGTCAAGCCGAGTTCCGTGAGACCGTCCCGGAGGAGCTTCGCGTTGCGCGCGTGGCGTTCGAACCGCGCATCAAGGCCCTCCACCAGCGCCAGCCGCAGCGCCTCGTGGATTCCGTAGAGCATGTTGATGGGCGCCGTGTGGTGATAACTGCGCTCCTCGCCCCAGTAGCCCTGGATGAGCGAGAGGTCGAGGTACCACGACTGCACCTTGTGGGTCCGGTTTCGAATCCGGTCTGCGGCGCGCGCGCTGAAGGTCACGGGCGAAAGACCGGGGGGGCAGGAAAGGCACTTCTGCGTCCCGGAATACGCGGCGTCCACGCCCCAGGCGTCGATCTCAACCGCATGCCCCGCAAGGGAAGTCACGCAGTCCACTAACAGGAGCGCGCCAAGCTCGTCCGCCACCTCTCGAATGGGTGGAATGTCCTGGAGCACGCCCGTGGAGGTCTCTGCGTGGACGACGCAAACCAGGTCGTACTTCTCGCCGCCTGCGACCTTCCGGAAGTCCTCCGCGGTGAACGCGCGGCCCCACTCGCCCTGGACCTCCGTGACCTCCGCCCCTGCCCTGCGGGCGACTTCCGCCATGCGCGTGCCAAAGACCCCGTTGACGCCGACGAGCACCCGGTTCCCTGGCTCCACCAGGTTCACAACGCAAGTCTCCATGCCGGCCGAGCCCGTGCCAGACATGGGAAGAGTGAGCTCGTTTTCCGTCCGAAAGACCGAACGGAGCATGGCCCGCACCTCGTCCATGATCACCAGGAAGTCCGGGTCGAGGTGCCCCAGCGTCGGGCGAGCCATGGCGGACAGAACGGCGTCATCGACGTCGGAGGGGCCTGGCCCCATCAGGACGCGGCGGCTGGGGGCGATCGGATCGGGGATCGTCATGGGAGGCTGGGCGAATGGCTCAAAGGGGGAATTTTGCGGCACGACATCTTCGCAATGACGTGCCGAACGGGCCCTCCGGCATCGGGGGAGGGCCATTACGCCCCCATCTTGGCGCCCGGAAGCCCGCGAGGCACCCGGATTATGGGGCCGGCGCCGTTTCCGCCAAAGTCACAGAATCCGCTCGGGATTAGTAGAGTCGAACGTGCAGCAAACAAACTGTCTCTTATACACATCTGACGCTGCCGACGATATGCAGTGT
>CAJXRJ010000746.1 GCA_913058555.1 uncultured bacterium | reverse complement strand
GCCCCCGCCGTGTCCGCAATCAAGCTGGACCCGCCCTACCTGCCCTCGTCCTTTGGCGAGCTCACCCCCACCGCCTCCGGCGCCGCCCTCATCCGCGGCGGCTACGCCTACCAGATCTACCTGCCCGGAGACGACGCCCAGCGCCCCGTCCGTGGCATAGCTGAGGACCCGAACGGCGGCGCTAGCGTCGACATGCCCGGCTCCTCCAACGCTGAGGTCATGTGGTGCGCCTACGCTTGGCCCGTCGACCGCCACGGCGCCCCCTGGTCGACCTTCTTCATCAACCAATCCGGCGACGTCATCCAAACCGGCGGCGCCACGGTGCAACGCTACTCGGGCCTGAACGGCGGCCCCGCCTTCGACGCAGCCTTCACCGTCGCCGGTGACATGGGCTCCGAGCCCGGCCTCGCCGCCGCGGGCCTTAGGGCCAACGACGGGAACATCTGGACGCCGCTCGGCAACTAGGGAACGGCATAGCGCCGCGCCGGCGGAGTGGTTCCCCCCCCTGAAGTCCCTGGACGAAGTCCAGGTTCCCGGCGGTTCGCTGCCTGACCCAAATCCTGCTCCCTGGGCTCCACGGGCAGGTTCAGCGTGGTCCATTGGCGGCGCCCAGAAAAAGTCTCGCGATCCGATTTGACGAATCGAGCGCCCGGCCCGTCGATAGGCGCACGTGGCTGCCTTCGATGATGGATCGATCGTCCAAGAAGTACTGAGCGGCTCTGCCATTCGGTTCTCGGAGCTCGTGGCCCGCTACGACCGGCGCGTCCGCATCGAAATCGCTCGCCACGTCGATGACCCGACGTCCCGCGAAGACGCCGTTCAGGAAGCGTTCTATAAGGCGTTCAAGAACCTCGGGTCGCTCGAGCGGCCGGAGCGCTTTGGGGCCTGGCTGGCCGAGATCGCTCGACGGGTGGGTGTCGACCACCATCGACGGCGGCTCCATCGCGAACCGACCAGACCGCTGCCAGAGTCCTCCGAGGAGACTCTCCCATCACCTGGCTCGACGACACACGCCTGGATCTGGGAAGAGGTTGGGCAGCTGCGCCCGCACTTCTCTGAGGTCCTGACGCTGCGCTACCGACAGGGGCGTTCCTACGGGGAGGTGGCACACCGGCTCGGGATCGATCACTCCACGGTGCGTGGACGCATCTTCGAAGCACGCCGCGCCCTCCGCGCACGACTCTTGGCCCGAGGAATCGACTGGTAACCACCATGGACTGCTCTCTCATCACCCCACAACTCGTCGCCTACGACGAGGGACAGCTCACCCAACCCGAGAACGAGCGCGTTCGAGCTCATCTGGAGCAGTGCCCTTCTTGCAGGTCGGCCCTGGGGCGGGAGCGTACCTTGACCGCGTTTCTCACCGGCGCCCAGCCCGCGGATGTAAAGCCCAATGGACGCCGCGGCATGCAGCCGAGCGTGCCGCCAACCGTTCCGCCAACCGTGCACCGGACCGACAGCCCGCATCACGCGCGCGGTGAACGGCGGCACCGGGGCATCGCCTGCGCCCTTGCGGGCATCCTCCTCGGGACGTTCCTCCTGCCCTCGGACGCGCCGGCTTACGGTTCGATCGTCTCGGCAGAGCTGTCTCCCCTTGGGCGGGCGGCGGCGAACATCTGGACGCAGGCAGACGAAGACCCACTCAAAGCCGCCAACCACATTCAAATCCCCGCGGGCGTCAGTGCCGACCTCAACGTTCAGGGGACGGGCACGATCCGCGCGATCGGCCCCGTGTCCTTCGAACTCGACTTTGTCGACGGTCGATGGAAGACAACCGTGCACAACGGTCGTTTGGAGATCCACGTCATCGAAGGCGCGTCTCTGCTCGTGGCTCGCTCCGAGGGGCCACGCGTCTTGGGGAGCGGCGATCACGTGGTCAACGGGGGCGCGTCCAGCGAGGCCGTGGCTGCCTTGCTGCAGCAAGGCTTGGGTGCCTTCAATTCGCTGGACTTCGAAGTCGCGGCCGAGGAGCTCCTGAAGGCCGCCTATCACGACGGAGCAGACCCAGCCCAGAAAGCACAGGCTCTGTTCTACGGTGCGGCGGCCCAGGCCAATCTCGATCGACACGCGGACGTGATCAGGACCGTGGACGCATGGCTGGCTGCCACAGATGACGGGGCACGCGGGCGGCTGACGGCGCAGTTCTGGAAGGCCGAATCCCTCGCGGAGATCGGGCGCATCGACGAGGGGCGTGCGCTTCTCGAGGCGCTAACCGCCAAGGCCCCCGATCACCCCTACGCCCCGGGCACGCGCAGGAGGATCGATGAGCTTGCGGACCCGAACCGCCCGGAGCCCCCCCCCAAGGCGCCGGCCCAGGCTCCACCCGAGCAGCCTTCACCCACAGCGGCTCGCAAGCGAACGCCGCCGACCCATTCGAGCGTGCTCTGGTCCTTCCCCCTCACCGCGCCGACCTTTGGGTCCGCGGCAGCAGCGGACATCGACGGCGATGGACGCGACGAGATCGCGTTCGGCACTTACTTCGGTGACCGCCACCTCTATGTCCTCAAGGCCGAAGACGGCGCGCTTGAATGGAAGGCATTGACGAAGAGCGGGCCGCGTGACGCTTCGGTGTTGATCTACGACGTCGACGTCGATGGGAAACTCGAGGTGCTGTCAGCCGACTCCGCGACCGGGCTGCTGGAGTGCTTCGACGGCGCAGGCGAGCTGAAGTGGCAGACCAAGCTCCCGAGCGGCACCGATTCGCCCGCCGCAGCGGCCGACATGGACGGTGATGGCGACGTCGAGATCGCGATAGGGACGATGAAGGTCTATGCGGACGGTAAAGACAATGCCCAAGGCCGACTATGCGTGCTCGATGGAAAGACCGGGGCACACGTTTGGTCCGTGAAGATCCCCGGGCACATCCAGTCCGAGCCGACGCTTGTGGACCTCAACGGCGATGGCACCCTCGACGTTCTCGTGAACACCTGGATGGGCGACGGTCGCTTGCGTGCCCTCGATGGCCGCGATGGCGAGTCGCTCTGGAACTTTGAGACCGCCGATTGGATCTACCATGGCACGAGCGTCGATGACCTTGACGGCGACGGTCTGCCCGAGGTGGTGGTCGCCGACAGGCGCGGCAACGTCTGGCTTCTACAGGGCGAGTCCGGCGAGCTTGGCTGGAAAGCCAGCCTGAAGGGCGAAGCGGAAGGGACCGTCTTCGGACCGACGACCCTGGTGGATGCGGACGGCGCGGGGGCGCTGGAGATCGTGGTCGTTGGGCATGGGGTGCACATGCTGAGCGCCGCGGGGGACGTGCTCTGGGAGCGCTCCCTGGGTGGACAGTCAATCGCCCGCGGGGTGGCCGTCGGGGATGTGACGGGTGATGGAGCCGCGGAGCTCGTCCTCGGCTCCGGGACGCGACTCATCGGGCTGACTCCCGCCAACGGCTCCGAGGTGTTCAGCGTCGACCTCCGCACGGGGGATGATCCGCGCGAGGACATCGAAAGCGCCCCGCTCATCTTTGATGCCGTCGGCGACGAGCGGCTCGAGGTGTTCGTGGTGATCGGGCGCGGACTCTATCAAGGCATGGAATCGAACTACGGGCACGCCGTCCTCGTTGGCACCGAAGGGCGCGGCACGCCCGAGTGGCGCACCTTCCGCGGTGGACCCTTGAGGCGCGGCCTAGTGTCCACACGCTAGGAAGCCGTTACCGGAGCGCAGCGTGGATGGGCGGGAGTGGGGT
>CAJXRJ010000745.1 GCA_913058555.1 uncultured bacterium | reverse complement strand
GTCTCCCCATCGGGGGCGTGGGGGGCGCTCAAGGGCGGTGTCGTTGCGGCGGCGCTAGGCCTTGCGCTGGCCTGCCAGACGCCACCAAACCAACCTTCGAAGGAACGACGATCCGCGGAGCCAAAGGTGACGGACGAAACGCGCGCGACGCCAGAATCGCCCGTCACGGCATCGCAGGGGGCGGTCTCCGGCATGAAACCTGTTTCGCAGCGCGTTCTCTTGGACCTATCCACGCTCGATGATTGGGAGACGGGTGTCTTCGGTAACCCCGATGATTTTGAAGTGACGGATGCGGGCATCATCATTCCGCAGACGTCAACGCTGGCGGGCATGACTTACCGCGGCACGCCGCCAGAAACGCCGTACGTAATGCACGTCGACGTGACGAAACGCTACGGCGATGACTTCTTCCTCGGGCTCACGTTTCCTGTGCGCGACAGTCACCTCACGCTCGTGCTCGGCGGATGGGGAGGAGGTGTCTCGGGGCTGAGTTGCATCAATGCTGAAGACGCTTCAGAGAACGCAACCAAACACGTCGAGTACTTCCCGAATGGCAAACGGCAAACGGTGGTTGTCGACGTCACGGACGAGCGAGTCATCGCACGCTTGGACGGCCGTGTGTTGGTGGACGCCGACCTGCGTGGGAAGGAGCTGGGGCTGCGCACCGAGGTGCTCGCGTCGAAGCCTGTTGGGGTGGCGACGTTCGCCACCTCCTCGCTCATTCACTCGATCACCGTGGACGAAGCCACTGGGGTCGGTCCGCAGTCGAGCGCCGACTAGGCGGCCACCGCCTGTGCGGCCCGGCCGTCCCATCGCCGTTCCAAGGGGCGCCAGAGGGGGCCCGTTGCGAGATTCGACCCGCTGCTGCCCTTTCGAAGCTCGGGGGCTCCGGTCAGGCTGTGGTTCGGCTCGGATCTCATCATCATCCCGCTGAGGCCCCTCGGGAGCCCGTGATCGTGCCCACGATCGCCCAAAAGGTCCCGTGCCAGCGCCACCGACACCCACCCCATGAAGCTCAACCCCTTCGCTTTCCTTCGATCGTTCGTCCGTCCCCGCCGTTCCATCCAAGCGGTGACGGCCTGCGCCGCGGCTCTCGCCCTCTCAGGGCCCGCTTCCGCCACGTGGTCGATCGTCGTCCTGAACCGCGAAACAGGTGAGGTGGCCGTGGCGACGTCGACCTGCCTTTCCAACTTCGACATCTCGGTGACGGTGCCGCTGGTGCGCGTGGGAGTGGTTGCGGGCGCCTCCCAGTCGTTCGTCGATCCCCAGGGCAGGAACAAGCGTCGCATCTACAACAACTCGGTGCGGGACGGGGCGACGCCGCAGCTCCTGCTGGACTTCGTCGAGAGCCGCGACAACGCATTCCAGTCCCGCCAGTTCGGCATCGTCGCGTTCTCGGGGACCCCTGTGACCTTCTCCGGGACGGGCAACTTCCAAACGGCCCTCGGCGTGACGGGGCAGGTGGGGCCCTACGACTACGCGATCCAGGGCAACATCCTTACGGGGCCCAATGTGGTCACGGACTGCGAGTCCGCGTTCCTCGGCACGACCGGGGACCTTGGCCAGAAGATGATCGCGGCCATGGAGGCGGCGCGGGACGCGGGGGGAGACGGGCGCTGCTCTTGCTCCAACGGCATGCCCCTCGCCTGCGGCTCACCACCACCGAGCTTCCAGTACGCCTCCTACAACGCCGCCATGGTGATCGCTCGGCACGGTGACAGCGACAACACGGGTTGCAACGGCACCGTTGGCTGCGTCAATGGCGACTACTACCTCAAGCTGAACTTCATTGGCAACAACCAGTCCCAGGAGCCCATCGCCAACCTGCGTCAGCAATACGACGGGTGGCGGGCGGGCCTCGCTGGTCGGCCCGATCACATCCGGTCCGAGGTGACTCAGTCCATGCCCCGCCTCCAGGCCGATGGCGTCACCGCAAGCCGGGTCACCGTGCGCCTTGTGGACGTGGATGGCGCCCCACTCACCGCCGGTGGCCAAGCATTGTCCGTGATCTCCAAGTCCGGGGACGCGATTGCGGCCGGTGCGAACTTCGTGGATCACGGGGATGGGACCCACAGCTTTGACCTCGTGGCCACGTTGGAGGAGGGGATCGGCGAGTACGCCGTCGTCGTGGACGACGGGGTTCGGCCAGTGGAAATGTACCCGCCTCTCCAGGTGAGCTCCGCCGCGCCCAGCGACTTGCACCTTGGGCTCGGGAGATACTCCGTCTCCGAGGGCGGGACGCTGCCGATCGTCGTGAATCTCTCTGGCGTGCCGGGTGCGGCGAGCTACCGGGTCCTCGCCTCCCTCACGGGCACCTCTCCCCAGTCGATCTTCGGGGGCATTGCCGTGCCCCTCACGAGGGACCGCATGTTCGACTTCACCGCGACATGGTCCGGGGCGCCGCCCTTCACCGGAAACGCCGGTGCTTTGGACGCAAGCGGCCGTGCGACGGCGGCGCTCGAGCTGCCCGCGGGTTCTCTCCATGCGTTCATCGGCTCGTCGCTCTGGTTCAGTGCCTGGTCGCCCACAACCCCCACGGCGTTCGCCACGTCCCCGGCGTCCCTTTCGATCGAACCTTAGCCTCAACGGAAAGGTCCAGGACCGTCGGATCCAACGGCCCTCTGCGCTCGCTCGACCTACGAACCCTGCCGTTCTTGCGCCGATCCTCGCCATTCTTCAGGGATGCCCAGGGCGCTTTCACGACGCCTGGGGCCCAATGGAATGGCGGGTCCGCCCTCATGACCTCTAGCTCGCCCAGTTATTCTTCGTTCGTCAGTTCAAGACCCATGATTCGCTTCGCCCTCGCAGGTCTCGTCTCACTCGGCGCCCTTCCCGAGTCCTTTGCCCAGGGGCTCGTCTCGCCGCACGCCTCGGGATCCGCCGCCAGGGTGCCTGGCCCCGTCAAAGACGGAGGGACCTACCATGTCGCCTCGGGCTTGTGGACCCGCCGCGCGAACAGCGTCGCGTCCTTCGGGATCAACGACAACGTCTACAGCAACACCTCGCCGTCCGGCTACTACCACACCGACATCAGCCCCATCGGACCAGCACCAGGCGGCCAAGTGCTGGACTCGGGGATCATCCCAGGCACCACGAATCCGGCCACGTTTGCGATGGGCGGCCCGGTCCGCGATGACAACCTCATCACGGAAGTCCAAATCGGCTACTGCGACTTCGAGCCGGTGGCGGCCTCCGCGGGCTGGACTCTGAACTTCTATGGGTCCTACGCCCCGTGCACCTACCCGCCCCCGCCGGCCCAACAAACGATCACTGTCACTGGGCTGCCCTCGGGGGGCTGCTGGGTTGTGGACCTCGACCTTGTGGGCAGCGGCCAGACCTTCGACCTCCAAGCCGACGGAGGCCTATTGGCTCCCGGATATGACGGGAGCCTTGCGCTGGATTCGTTTGGCATAGGCTTCCAGTACGCAGGCTCGGGGTCAGGAGCCTTCGACGCTGGAATCCTGATCGCCGGCGATCCTGCGAATACGGACACTGCCTGGCTCTCGGGCCCACCGAACTCAGGGTCCAACACCTACTTCGGCGAGGCCGGTGGGTGCCCGGGCTCCGGATCGGGCTATCAGAACACGGACAGCTTCTGGGTCGAGGACCTGCTTGGCACAGGTACGCTTGGCGTTGGTTCGAACTGCTACTTCTTCCAAGGCCTGTCTCTTATACACATCTGACGCT
>CAJXRJ010000744.1 GCA_913058555.1 uncultured bacterium | reverse complement strand
CTACACACTGCATATCGTCGGCAGCGTCAGATGTGTATAAGAGACAGGTGGTGGCGGCATTGTCGCCATCGTCGCACGTTCCATCAGCGTGGGCTCCGGCGGCCGGATCATCGCCAACGGTGGCGCCGGTGGCGGTGGTGAGAACACGTCGTTCTTCGACCGCGTCGGTGGCGGCAGCGGCGGCGGCAGCGGCGGCTGGATCATTCTTGATTCGCCCGCGATCAACCTCTCCGCGGCCAGTGCGGGCGCATTCCAGGCCCTCGGCGGCCAGGGTGGCGTCGGTCGTAACAACATGATGGACGTCGTCGGCGCTGGTGGAAACGGCGGCCCGGGCGTGATTCAGCTTCACACCACTCTGGGCACCGAGGCTGAGCTCATGCTCCCGCCGATGATGACGCTCGCCGACATTGCAACGCCTGCCGCCAAAGTCCTGCTGCCTGCGCTTCGTCCCTGATGTGCCCCTGTTCTGGCCCCCGATAGGGCCCAGACGAATACAATGAGAGGCGCGCGCCCCCGACCGGGGCGCGCGTCTTTTTTTGATGGAGACCCCCGAAGAACAAGCCCTTGAGGCCGCGCGCTCCGGCCAGCCGGAAGCCATCGGTCCCGTGCTCGAGTCGTACCGTGCGCGGCTTGCGCGCATGGTGTCGCTGCGCATGGACTCGAGGTTGAAGGGTCGCTTTGACACTTCGGACGTCCTGCAAGAGGCATTCATCGAGGCCTCGGAACGTCTTCCGAAGTACCTGGAAGAGGGCAAGATGCCGTTCTTCCTTTGGGTTCGGTTCCTGGTGGGTCAGAAGCTCCTCCAGTTCCATCGCACGCACCTGGGGGCGGAAGCGCGCACCGCAGATCGCGAAGTGTCGCTCTCGCCACCGTCGGCGCCGAGTGCCAGCACGATTTCGGTCGCCAGCGTTTGGATCGCTGAGTCGGGCACGCCCTCCCAGGCCGTTGCTGCGGACGAAGAGCACGCGCGTGTGCGTGAGGCGCTTGAGTCCATGAACGACATCGACCGGGAGGTGCTCGTGCTTCGGCATTTCGAGCAGCTGTCGAACGTCGAGGTCTCTCGCCTTCTCGAGATTTCGCCCCAGGCGGCAAGCGCTCGATACGTGCGGGCGCTCACGCGCATCCAATCCGTCGTCGGAGATCCCTAAACGTGTCAGTGGACGGCCCAATCGAGGCCTTCCCACGGGTGCCGGGACCCTTCGGCTAGCCGAAGGGCCTTGCTCCGGGCAGAATCGAGTGGTGACGGACGTGGACCATGGGCCGGGATCGGATAGCGAGATCGAGCTTCAGAGGCTCGTTCAAGTCGACGAGATCGTCACAGCTGCCATGGCTGAGGCGCGGGCCGGAAGGCGAGTCGACGTGGACGCGATCGTGTCCGAACACAGTGCGATCGCAGAGGAGCTGCGGATGGCTCTGCGTGGGGTGGCTAGCCTCGAGCGCGCCGCGGCGCGCGCCGAGCGTGAGATCACCCAGGACCAGATGCCTACGCGCATCGGCCCCTACGAGGTCGTCCGCGAGCTAGGCCGGGGCGGCATGGGGCTCGTGTACGAGGCCCACGATCGCTCCCTTGATCGACGGGTTGCGATCAAAGTCCTCACCGCGCAGGTGTCCGACAACAAGGCGTTCGTGGAGAGGTTCAAGCGAGAAGCCCACGCGGCGGCGCGCCTTGAGCACCCGAACGTCGTTCCTGTCTACGGCGTCGACGAAGCGAATGGTCAGCAGTACTTCGTGATGAAGTACGTGGACGGTGACGGCTTGGACGCGCTCACCGCGCTCTACTCGAAGAGCCATGCTCGCGTCGCTTCGGGTTCCTCGGGCGCCGGGTCGGACCGGAGCGGCGTGGGGTTGGGTAACACCGAATCGGGTCCGCGGCGCCGTGGGATCGCGCGGGACCTAGCGGAGGGTCGCCTCGGACATTTCGAAGGGGAATCCGGGGACGCGAGCGGGGAGGGCCACGACTTGCCGAGCCTCGGCCGGGCGTACCACCGCAACGTCGCACGCATTGGGCTGAGCGTCGCGTCGGCCCTTGGCTACGCCCACGACCGGGGGGTGCTCCATCGGGACGTCAAACCGGGCAACGTTCTTCTGGATGGGGAAGGGCACGTGTGGGTCGCGGACTTCGGGCTGGCCAAAGTGGACGAGTCCGACGACCTCACGCGGGAAGGCGATTTCGTTGGGACCCTTCGGTACATGGCGCCCGAACAGTTCCAAGGTCACGCGGAGCCACGCTCGGATCTCTACGGGCTGGGCCTCGTGCTCTACGAAATGCTGACCCTGGGGCCAGCTCTCCATAGCAACTCGCGGGCGGAACTCGTTCACGAGCTGCTCTATACCGTGCCCAAGAGCCCCGACGCGGTGCGACCCGAGGTTCCACAGGACCTTGCGCGCATCGTGATGAAGGCGATCGAGAAGCTGCCCGGGGAGAGGTACAAGAGCGCCGAGGAGATGGGCGCGGACCTGCGGGCTTTTCTGGAAGGCCGCCCGATTGCGGCGAGAGCACCCAGCGCCCTCTATCTGGCGCGCCTTGCCGTCCACCGGAACAGGCCGCTCTTCACGACGATCGCGGTGCTACTCCTGTCGCTTGTTCTTGGGGCGGCCGCCTATGTGCAGCAGCTTCGGAGCTCGGCGAAGGCCGAGGCCAAGCTGGCCTACCGCGGCCAGCTCGCAGCGGCTGCGTCGTCGCTTCAAAACGCAGATGTTCCAACCGTGCAGCAGCGGCTTGCGGATTGCCCGGAAGAGCTGCGGGGTTGGGAGTGGAATCACCTCGCCGCGAGCGCGGATCAGAGCTTGCGCATCGTGGCAAGGACACAGAATCCGATCCAGGCGCTCCGGCACCATGGGGACAAGTTGCTCGTTGGACACCGCGGCGCCGCCATCTTGTTCGACGGTGAGACCCGCGAGGAAATCACGCTTCCGGGGATGAATACCACGCGGAAGGAGACGCTCGGCATCTGGAAGCTCCCGAACGGTTGGCTCAGCTACCACTTCCGCACGGGTCTTTGGTGGAGCCCGGAAGTCGGCTACCCGAAGGGCGACCTCCCGGACGCTGAGGGGGCTCGCCGGGCGGGTCTCGAGAATCTCCGTCTCGGAAGCGCGGCCTCCGCGTTCGCCGTTAGCGAGGAAGCCGGTATCGCCGTGATCGTGGAGCGAAGCGGGTCGATCTTCGTAGTAGACCTCGAGAAGAAGGTCATTCTGCGCTCTGCGCCAAGCCGTCAGTCGAGCGTCGACGCCATTGCGATGGCGTCGGATGGGAAGAAGGTGTGGGTGGGTGCCAGTGACGGGGACGTGCGCGTCTGGAACACCGATGATCTCTCCTCTGAATTGATCTTCGTTTCGAAGGGCACGGCGAATGCACTCGCCGTTTCCCCCGATGGTCAAACGGTGGCGGTTGGCTCATCAGACCATTCGGTCTATCTGCTCGAGACCGCGGGCGGAGCGCGGGCCCAGCTCATTGGACACATGGGGGGAATCAACGCGCTGGCTTTCTCCCCCGACGGGCGCACGCTTGCTTCCATGAGCGAAGATTTGAGTCTTCGGCTCTGGGATACCCGCGTGGGGGAGCAGCTTCAGGTGCTGATCGGCAACGCGCGGAAGGGCCGTCATCTCCACTTTTCGCCTGACGGGCGCAGCCTTTACAGCGGGAACATTGCTGGCATCGTCCAGGAGCTGTCTCTTATACACATCTGACGCTGCCGACG
>CAJXRJ010000743.1 GCA_913058555.1 uncultured bacterium | reverse complement strand
GCTCGGAGATGTGTATAAGAGACAGACTGTGAGTGACGACGCCCCCCCCGAGGTTCCGGCGTCGGTGAAGGCCGCCCGCAAGCTCCGCGTCCTGGCGGCGCGGACCCTGGCGACGCCGCTTCCGGACGGCCTGGGTGAGAAGGATCAGGTGCGCGCCATGGTGCGACGTGCGGTCGCCGCCTCCGTCGCCCTGGGCGATCAGTCCCACATCGGGTCCGAGCTCACCGCGGTTTGCAAAGAGGCGCTGCGGAACCTCGAGAGCCAGCCCCGCGCGGCTGCGCTCTTGGTCGAACTGGCCACGAACAGCGCCGCCCGGAACCTGGCCTTCCAGCCGATCCTCGAGGCTCCGCTCCCGAAGGATTTCCCGTTCCCCGCAGAGGCCGGAGAGATCCAGCTGGCCGAGTACCCGCAGTACCGGCTTGCTCGCTCGACCATGGGTGGCCGCAGCCAGAACGGCGCGTTCTTTACCCTGTTCCGGCACATCCAATCCAACGAGATCGCGATGACTGCGCCTGTGGAAATGACCATGGATGACAAAGGCGCCATCGACATGGCGTTCCTGTACGGCGACCCCGACATCGGCGAGGCCGGAAGGGACGGGCGAGTCGCGGTGGAAGACGTCACGCCCATGACGGTTGTCACGATGGGCGTGAAGGGCAGCTCCCGAAGCGCCGCCATCGACTCCGCGATGTCCGAACTCGAGGCGTGGCTAGAGAAGAACAGCGACACGTGGGAGCGGGCCGGTAACGCTCGACTCATGGGCTACAACAGCCCCATGGTTCCCCGGTCGAAGCAGTTCTCGGAAGTCCAGATTCCCGTCCGTCGCGTCACGACCAACTAGCGACCTGGACAAGGGCCCAGCCGCCCGACCCCACGCGATCAGCCCCTGGACCTGCCAAATCTGCGGCAGGTCCGGGGGCTGATTGCGTGGTCGACGGCCGTTCGCCATGGTCCGCGCGGCGAAGGACCTGAACTCGTTCGCCAGACCCATAGCGCGGTGCAGGCCCGGCCATCGGGCTCCGCGGTGGGCGCCCATGACGCTCGCTCAAGATCCGTTGGTCGCCACCTGCCGGAGAAGGCGCCCAAGCCTCGCGCACGGCCAAAGATGCGCTCCTCTCCGATGGCACGCTTCTCCCCAGAGTTGGCCAAGGGCCGTCCGGGATGGACAGCGGCACGCTTCCAAAGAAGGTCGGCGCCGCAAGGCGCGGGCGAGGCGTACTGCCAGGCGCGGGGGCCCAGAACAGGGGCCCAGGACAGGGGCCCAGGACAGGGGCCCAGGACAGGGAGCCAGAACGGGGACCCAGAACGGCCGCCCACTCCATAGGCCCACTAACGGGATGCGAGACCCCGGGAGACGCGATGATGGCGCGCCACAAAGGCGGACACCGCGATCCGCTAGCCGACGGCAGTCTGAATTCGTTCCCGGACCTCGTCCAAGGAACCGACCCCGTCGACCTCGTGCACCGGCACAAGGCCCTGCTCGAGGTAGTAGGCGATGCAAGGCTCCGACTGGGCCTTGTAGGTGTCAATCCGGAGCTGAACGACCTCGGGATCAGCGTCGTCGGATCGGTTCTCCTTTTCAGCGCGGCTCGCCAAGCGCGCCTTCAGCTCATCATCGTGAACCCGGAGAACCACAACCCCTGCCAGCCGAGTCCCGCGGCCCGCGAGGTAACCGTCCAGCCATGCGGCCTGCGGAACGTTGCGGGGGAACCCATCGAGGAGCACACCGCCCTGCACGTCCTCCTCTCTCAAGCGCTCTGCCACCATTTGATTGGTGACCGAGTCAGGCACAAGGTTGCCCGAGGCCAAGATGTCCTGCACCTGCCGCCCCAACTCCGTGGAACCCTTCAGGTGGGCACGGAACATATCGCCCGTCGAAACGTGCGGCACATCAAGGTGCTCCTTCAGGGCGCCCGCTTGGGTGCCCTTGCCAGCGGCGGGCGGGCCAAAGATCAAGTAGTGACGGGTCACAGGGAATCTCGCTCAGGGATGCAGGTACGTCAGAGACGATGGAGCGGGGCCCGAAGGCCCCCCCCCTCCCCCAGCCCGTCGCGGCGCGACGGGGTGAGGAAGTGAGTCTCACTCGGCGTCGGCTTCGACGAGTTCCTCGCGCGGCGTCCGCACCACGAACTCAAGGATCGCGCGCTCGCCGTTGTCGCCAAGCCGGCGCTTGGCCAGCTTGATGATCCGGCAGTAGCCACCGGGACGATCCACGAAGCGAGGACCGAGCACGTCAAAGAGCTTCTTGGTGCCGTCCTTGCTACGCAGCTTCGCGAAGGCGCGGCGGCGATTGTGCTGGCTCGGCTCCTTGGAAAGGGTCACGAGCTTCTCGACGAACGGCTTCACAGCCTTCGCCTTTTGAACGGTCGTGATAATGCGCTCGTGCTCGATCAGCGAAGCAGCCATGTTCCGTGTCATGGCAATGCGGTGGCTGGTCGTTCGCCCGAGCTTATAGCCGGCTACGCGGTGTCGCATGGGTCTCTAAAAGGAGGGTCGTTGGTGATCGGTTGGGTGGCAGGAGTCCAGCCGGGGCGTGCGCTAATTGCGCCGCCCCCGGTGGGCTCAGCCGTTCGTGGGAGGTTGGCCTGGGGGAACCCAGGCCGGGAGTCGCTCAGGATCAGTCCGTCACGCGCATCCCGAGGGACAGCCCACGCTCCGCGAGCTTGGCCTTGATCTCGGTGAGGGAGGTCTTGCCGAGGTTCTTGAGGTTGATGACGTCGTTCTCAGACATCGTCACCAAGTCGCGCAGGGTCTGAAGGTTCGCACCGTCCAGGCAGTTCCGGGCGCGGACCGAGAGCTCGAGGTCCGCGATCGGCGAGTCGAGCATGCGGGAGAGCTCGGAGTTCTCCTGGGTCTGCGGGTTGAACTCGGAGGTCGTCGGCGCGTCCAGCAGGGGCATGCTGTCCCGCGTGTCGCCCTGGAGGACGAACGGGTTCAGGTGCTTCCGGTAGATCTTGGCGGCCTCGGTGAGGGCCAGCTCCGGCGTCACGGTTCCGTCCGTCCAGATCTCAAGGATCAGGCGGTCGTAGTTCGTGAACTTGCCGACGCGGGTGGCCTCGATGCCGTAGCGCACGCGCTCCACCGGGGAGTAGCTCGAGGCGACCGGGATCGTGCCGAGCTCCTGGTCGTCGAAGCGGTTCTCCTCTGCGGGCACATAGCCACGCCCACGGGCCACCGTCAGCTCGATGTCGAGCTCGCGGTCCATGGTGAGGGTGCAGATGTGAAGGTCCTCGTTCACCACGCGGGAGATGCCCGCGCACTCGACGTCCGCACCGGTCACCGGACCCTCGCTCGACTTCTGAATGGTGCAGACGATCGGCTCGTCACCGTCGTAGTCCACCCGGAGCCGCTTGAGGTTCAAGATGATCGCCGCGACGTCCTCGTAGACGCCCTCCAGGCTGTCGAACTCATGGCTTGCGCCATCGATCCGTACAGACGTGACGGCGCAGCCCTCGATGGACGAGAGAAGCACCCGGCGGAGACCGTTGCCGATGGTCTGACCGAAGCCGCGTTCGAACGGATCAATCAAGAAACGTCCGTAGCGATCAGTGAGCGTGCTCTCGTCCGGGGCGACGCGGGACGGGAGCTCGAAGTTGCGCCAGCGAATCCTCATGTGCGGGACCCTTCCCGTGGGAAGAATCGGAGTGGGGTCGGGGCTGTCTCTTATACACATCTGACGCTGCCGACGATATGCAGTGTG